>JAYSPU010000001.1:0-2522 GCA_043721935.1 Bacteroidota bacterium
TTGGTTTGGCTCGGACTTTTGTCACTTGGATTAGGACTTTTGATTTTTGGTCCGGGTGATTTAATTGTTTTGAAAACAGATGAGATGATAATTCTTCAATCGCCTGATGTGTTATGGAGATTTTTAACTGCATTGGTCTTAGCATTTCTTGCTCTGTCTCTCGTTGGTGCATTGTCATTGATGTTGAGTTGCTTCACGGATAATTCAATAGGCCCGATCATCATCACTATGGCCATCATTATTTTGTTTACCATTATTGGCACAATGGAAGTTCCGGTTTTCGATTCAATTAAACCACTTTTGTTTACCTCACATATGGTTGTGTGGAGAAACCTATTTGAAAGTCCGCTGCCGATAAAACAAATTTATACTTCTATAGGTGTTTTGATCGGACATGTTGTGGTTTTTCTGGGAATAGCTATTTATTATTTTAATCGTAAAGACATTCTTTCATGAAAGGAATTCAATTAGTATTTATTCTTGTGTTCGTCTTTTTTTCTGCAAAAGCTCAGGATGCTCAGCTGATTTTAAATAAAGTCAATTCAAAATTTGCCAAAGTAAAAAACTATCAAGCTGATTTAAATTTGAAAACGGATATTTCATTTATTAAAATGCTTCCGGTAAAGGCAAAAATATATTACGAACAACCGTTTAAGATGCGCATTAAATCGACCGGTATAGCCATTTTACCGCGACAAGGATTTGATGATATGTTCAAGGCTTTAGCGGATACAAATTCATATAATTCGCTCTATCAGGGAATAGATCCTGTTGATCGGAATTTAGTTATCGTGAATATTATTCCAACCGGTGATACGACAGATTTAGTACTCGGTCGGTTTTGGATTAATACAAAGAACGATTTAATTGAACGTTCTCAGATTACAACAAAACAAAATGGTACGATTCAATCGGAGTTTTTCTACGGAAGTCAACTTGAATATGCCTTACCGGATTCCATGGTTGTTATTGTGGATACCAAGAAATTCAAAATTCCAAAAGCAATATCAGCTGACATTAACAATTACAATTCAGAGGCAAAAGATCCTGCGAAGAAAAATAACAAAGGGAAAATTTATATGCGATTTTCGAATTACCTAATCAACAAAGGACTTCCAAAAGATATTTTTAATTGAGTTGAATAACATTAACTCAATTAAAATCTCAAATATGTTTAGTTCTTGTTAGTCTTGTAAAGAATGCAATACCAATCCTGATCTTAGTTTTGGCTCGAACCAGGTTACTTTAGGAGGCATTACCAATCCGTTATCAGCTATGTCAATCACTTGCTTCATAGTCACCGGATACAATGCAAATGCTATTTTCATAGCTCCGGAGTTGACACGTTTTTCTAATTCACCTAATCCACGTAAGCCTCCTACAAATTCAATTCGTTTGTCAGTTCGTAAATCGTGGATATTAAAAATAGGTTCTAATAACTGAGTAGATAAAATGGTAACATCTAACACGCCAATCGGATCATGATCGTCGTATGTTCCGCTTTTTGCTGTGAGTTTAAACCATTTACTTTCATAATACATACTAAATTCATGAAGCTTCGCAGGACGATAAATTGTTGTTCCCATGTCTTCAATATTAAAACGTTGCTTTAACATCAGCATGAATTCCTCTTTGGATAATCCATTCATGTCTTTCACAACTCTGTTGTAATCCATGATTTGCAATTGATTATCCGGAAAGTGAACAGCCAGAAAATAATTGAAGCCTTCTTTACCGGTGTAACTTCCTGCTTTCTGTCTGAGTTCTTTTCCAACCAACGCAGCAGCAGCAGTGCGATGATGACCATCAGCAACATACGTGGCAGGTAGTTTTGCGAACAGTTCAGTTATGCGATTTATTTTTTCATCCTCACGAACTGTCCAGAAAGTATGACCAATGCCATCGTCTGCAACAAAATCATACTCCGGTTTATTCTTCACTACTTCAGCGACAATTGTATCGAGTTCGGCAACATGCGGATATGCAAAAAATACCGGTTCATAATTCAACTGACTATAGCGAACATGATTTTTACGATCTTCTTCTTTATCGGGACGTGTGAGTTCGTGTTTTTTAATAACATCATTAAAGTAATCATCAATTGAAGCGGCTCCAACAATTCCGTACTGAGTCCTGCCATTCATTGTTTGACTGTAGATGTAATACATTTCTTTTTCATCTGTAAAGAAGATACCTTCATTACGCATATGATTGAAATTATCAATTCCTTTTTGGTAAACATCGGCCGCATAATGATCGTGTTCATCAGCAAAATCAATTTCCGGCTTAATGACATGATAAAATGAATACGGATTTCCGGCACATTCTTTCCGTGCTTCCTTTTCATCTAATACATCGTAAGGCTTGGAAGCGATTTGTTCGACTCTATCTTGTAGTGGACGGATTCCTTTGAACGGTTTTATGATTGCCATGAATAATAATATTTAATGTGACTGATTGTTTTAACTTAAATGAAGAATTTTTTCGATTTCATTCGTGAGTTCCACGAGATCATCTAATGT
>JAYSPU010000002.1:0-11818 GCA_043721935.1 Bacteroidota bacterium
TTAAAATAAAAAGGATACGCTGAACTGGCTCGAACTGCAGTTGCTAAATCTCCACTTCGAAAAATTATTGTCTTCTTATCTTCGATATCAGCTGCAACACATCGAAAGGGTACAAATAAAGAATCAAAATTGTAATCAGCTTTTGCAATTGGCCCTGCGCAACTTTCCATTAACGAATAGTCGTATGGAACACTATTCACAATGGCAGTAGGAATTGAAGTAGAAAAAACAGAATCAAGAGAAAACTTTAAACTGATCCATGACGCATTGTCTTCTTGTTTTCTGAAGAAGTAGGTATTGTCCTGATCTATTATTCCATTAGCCCAATTGAAAAAATCTTCAGTGTGAACTACTGAGTCCATTTGATTAGGAGATAAACCCATAGCATACATACATGCTACAATTGCTCCTGCTGATGTACCGGCTATATAGTCGATTGGAATGTGGTTTTCTTCCAGCACTTTAATGACGCCAATATGCGCCATGCCTCGAGCACCGCCACCACTTAGTACCAGGCCGACACGTTGCGAGAATCCGGCTTGGGTTAGTAGTAGAAAGAGAATAAACAGAACGGAGACGTTCCGGAATTTCAGAGTAGAAACATTCATTAGGGTGTGCCTAAATTACGAAGCTCTTTTGATTTCATCATATAAGTGTGATAAATAATCAGGTACTTTTAACATTCTGGAACCATACCAGGAAAACATTTCTCCATCAACAAGAAAGATTCGGCTTTCAGGGTAGATTCGCTGTAATTCTTCGACATGTTGACACTTGAAAGGATAGGGTTCTGATGAAAGAAATATGAAATTTGGAGTTAGTTTTTGAATTACTGATTCGGAAAGTTCAGGATAACGTGTCTCTTGAATTTCATTTTTCAGACCAAATGCAGAAAGGATTGAATGAATAAAAGTATCTGTCCCTGCAGTCATATATGGATTTTTCCAGATTAGATACAAACAGGTTGCCTCATTAAAGTTAAAATGAAGGGTAGAAAAACGCCTTTCAATTTCTGAAGTCAACGATAAAGCCACAGGGCTTCTTCCGGTTAAGTCACCTATTCTTTTAATAGCCAATAGGGCAGAAGGAACCGTAGTAATATCAGATATCCATACTGGAAATTCTTTAACTAAAATATCAATCTGGTCTTTATTGTTTTCTTCTTTATTTGCAATAATCAGATCCGGTGACAATGAGCGTATCACGTCTAGATTTAGATTTTTAGTTCCACCAACTCTTGTTTTAGTGCGAAACCATGAATCCGGATGCACACAAAATTTTGTTATGCCGATTACTTCTTTTTCAAGTTGTAAGTCGAATAATAATTCTGTCAGTGAAGGAACAAGTGAAATTATCCGCTTCGGTTTTTTTTTCAGATCAATTTTTCTGCCTAACTGGTCGATTGAAGAATACATATCCTGCCATTACTTGATTAGTGTATCGGCGATATCACTTTTAGTAATGATGTAATTTCGATTTGCTTTAAAGTCTTTCACGAGCACAGCCATTCTTTCGCCGGTTATCATTCCGGCTAATTCATCTATTGGAGTTGTTATGTCAGTAAAAGGAATAGCTTCCTTCATAATAGTCTCTACCTTTTGATCCTTTGATCCATGATTATTAATCAGTGAATCGTAAACAAGATTTTCATAAATAGAACCTACAATTCTATCGTCTGATGTGACGGGAATCTGTGAAAAGTTATTTTCCGTCATTAACTTCAATGCATTTGCAATTGTTTCGTTTTTATCAATGGTGATCAGATCAGAATTTTTACGACTGCTCACAATGTCATTCGCAGTCATTCCTTTTTTATCAAGATATCCCATTTTGCGCATCCATTCGTCATTGAAAATTTTACCAATATATCGGGTTCCATGATCATGAAAAATAACGACTACCACGTCTTTCTCTGTTAACTTTTCTTTCATTTGTATTAATCCTGCAATAGCAGAACCGGCGGAATTCCCTACCCAGATACCTTCTTTTTGAACAATCTCTCGAGTCATAACAGCTGCATCACGATCTGTTACTTTTTCAAAATGATCAATCAGACTGAAGTCGACATTTTGAGGAAGAAAATCTTCGCCTATTCCTTCGGTTACGTAAGGGTAAATTTCATTCTTATCGAAGATGCCGGTTTCTTTATATTTTTTAAAAACAGAACCGTAAACATCAATTCCCCAGACTTTAATATTCGGATTTTTTTCCTTCAAATATTTTGCAGTCCCACTAATCGTTCCACCTGTTCCAACCCCAACAACGAAGTGAGTAATTTTACCGTCTGTCTGATCCCAGATTTCCGGACCTGTTTGTTCATAATTTGCAACTGCATTGGAAGGATTGTCGTATTGATTGGGATAAAAAGAGTTTTTAATTTCTTTACTCAATCTGGCTGCAACTGAATAATAAGAGCGTGGATCTTCAGGCTCAACATTGGTCGGGCAAACGATTACGTCTGCACCGAATGCTTTTAATGCATCTACTTTTTCCTTTGATTGCTTATCTGTGGTTGTAAAAATGCATTTGTATCCTTTTACTATAGCTGCAATAGCCAATCCCATTCCGGTATTTCCGGAGGTGCCTTCTATAATCGTTCCGCCAGGCTTAAGAATTCCGGCTGTTTCAGCGTCTTCAATCATCTTCAAAGCCATTCTGTCTTTGATTGAATTACCCGGATTAAATGTTTCAACTTTAGCGTATACGGTTGCCTTCACGCTTTTTGTAACATGGTTCAATCGAATCATTGGTGTATTACCAATGGTTTCCAGAATATTATCACAAGTTTTTTTATTGGGATTCGTTGCCATAAATCAGAGTATATTAGAATAGAGGCGAAGTTAACAATTTTCAAAGAAAACAGAGGGTGGTGTGACTCTATTTTACTTTTTTAAAAGGCCAAACAAGTCAAACTCAGGGAAGTAGTTGTGTGCTAAAATATTGATTCTGATCAGGGGTTTCCTGCAACAATTTAACTTCGTTTTTTTTTATTTCGTAGAAATAAGGAAAAGGAAATTTCCTATCACTCCTCAAAGTCTATTTATTTATCAAACAGCCTCCAACCCTCATACATAAAATAGTTAGTTATACCGAAGCGCATTAAGAGGGCTGATGCGAGTGATTATTTTTGTAGGGATTATCATCATTAAAGTACAAACGAACAAGGTGCCAACATTTAAAAGTAAGATATGGTAGATTGAGAAATGTGCAGGTACATAGGAGATATAATACGATTGTTGATCTAGATGAAAAAAGGAAAATTGCTTTTGTAAAAAAATAAAAAGCAATCCGATCAGATTGCCCCACAATAGCCCACGGCCGATTAGAAATGAAGCAAGGTAGATGAATATTTTTCTTACGGAAGGATTTTCAGCGCCTATAGATTTTAATGTTCCAATCATTTTCACTCGTTCAAGAATGATGATTAACAGTGCTGAAATCATGTTGATTCCGGAAACGATGATCATTAATGTAATGATAATTACTGCATTAATATTCATCAATCCTAACCAGTCAAAAATCTGAGGATAAATTTCATCCACTGTTTTTGCATTTAACTCGCTTCCCGTTAATTGATATACTCGCTCACCTGTTTCCTTAAGGTTGTTAAAATTTTTAATCGTGATTTCGTAGCCACCGGTTTGTGTTGAATCCCAATCGTTCAATTTTTGCAAATGTCTGAGGTCGCAAAAAAGATAGAGGTTGTCAAATTCTTCCAGACCTGTATTGTAGATTCCGGAAATAAAAAACTTCCTGGCACGAGGAGGTCTTTGAATAAAATACATCACGAGTGGATCTCCGGTTTTAAGTTCAAGTTTGTCGGCCAGATTTTTTGAAATCAGAATACTGTCATTCTTTGTATCAGAGACTTGAAATATATTTCCTGAAACTAATTTCTCCTGAAAGAATGTCCAGTCAAAATGGTTATCTATTCCTTTTGCAACGACACCTTCCAGCTGATCATTGTTTTTAACGATTCCGGCTTTTGTCGCAAATAGTTGAACGTGTTTAACTTCAGGATCTTTTTCCAGTTGTCGAATTAATGAAGGATCAATCTGAACAGGTTTAGTTTCGTACGAATTATTTTCGTCGTAATTACTGATCTGAATGTGTGAGGAAAAACCAATAACTTTATTCCGGATTTCTTCTTTGAATCCGGTTACGATAGACACGGCAATAATCATAACGGAAAAACCGAGAGCTATAGCCACAAGAGCAATACGAATAATAGGACGTGAAATTAATTCGCCTTTTTCTTGTCGGAAAGCAATTCGTTTTGCAAGGAAGAGTTCGTAGTTCAAATTAATCTGTTATGTTTACGTTTGGCTGTCTACGCCAAAGGTATTTTTTTGAAAGGTACAATGAAAAAGATTCTGTTAATTCTCCTTTGCGAGATATTTTGTTCTTCAATAATGAACCGTGTGATAGCGGGCGGAACAATTCTTCCGGCTGCTGAACGGATGGATCAGTATTTACCACTTCTTCAGGATAAATCAATTGCCATAGTTGCCAATCATACCTCATTAGTTGGTCATACACATTTAGTTGATTCGCTTAGGAAGAGAAAAGTTCATATCAAATGCATCTTTGCACCTGAGCACGGTTTCCGAGGTCAGAGTGGAGCCGGAGATAAAATCAAAAATGGAATTGATCGCCAAACAGGTCTGAAGGTTATTTCTTTGTATGGGAAACATTTAAAGCCGGTCAAAGAAGACTTGAAAGATGTTCAACTGGTTTTATTCGATATTCAGGATGTAGGAGTTCGATTTTATACGTACATCAGCACTCTTCAGTATGTAATGGAAGCTTGTTCTGAAAATAATATTCCATTGATTGTACTGGATCGCCCCAACCCAAATGGTTTTTATATTGATGGACCGGTATTGGATAAAAAGTATAGTTCATTTGTAGGCATGCAACCTGTTCCTGTAGTTTATGGGATGACGATTGGCGAATATGCCTTGATGTTAAATGGTGAAAAATGGCTTAAGACACCTCCATGTAAATTGACAGTAGTTCCAATTGCAAATTATACACATGATTCTATTTATAGATTACCCGTTGCACCAAGTCCGAATTTAAAAAACATGGATGCGATCTATCTCTATCCATCGTTGTGTTTTTTTGAAGGAACAAGAATTAGTTTAGGAAGAGGAACCGATAAGCCATTTCAGTTGATAGGTTTTCCATTTTATAAACACGGAGATGTTTTGTTTACTCCTAAAAACATTTCAGGAGTCGTTAGTAATCCGCCTTACCTGGATACATTATGTTCCGGAATAGATCTCACAGGTGAAGGAGAGAAGATTCGGGCAAATCAAAACCAAATCCAATTACATTGGCTGTTGCATTTTTACAGAGAGTTTGAAAATCCATCACTCTTCTTTACGAACTTCTTCGATCTGCTTGCAGGAAGAGATGAGTTGAGAAAAATGGTGATTGCAGGAAAAGAAGAGGAGCAGATCAGATCCTCATGGAAGAGGGACATCGAATCATTCCGGAAAATCCGAAAGAAATATTTGCTCTATGATTAAGATGGCTAATAGATTTCCTGAGTCACTCTTTAAGCTTTGACTTCTGCGGCATCTACTTTAATTTCTACTCTGCCCGGATATACTTTTAGCGCTAGTGACAAACAGTTCATTGCTTTTCTCAGATCATTACGATTCAAGACATAGGCAATCCGAACTTCATTTGTACCCATTGTTGGCTTAGAGTAAAATCCAGTTGCAGGAGCAAGCATTACCGTTTCATTTTCGAATGCAAAAGATTCCAATAACCACTGGCAGAAAGTATCACTGTTATCAATTGGTAATCTGGCAATACAGTAAAAGGCGCCACTCGGTTTCGGACAAAATACACCGTCCATGTTATTTAAAGCTTCGACAACAAAGTCTCTTCTAGACACATATTCTTCGATGACTTCAGTGAAATAGCTATCAGGAGTATCAATTGCTGCTTCAGCAGCATACTGACCAAAAGTAGGAGGACTTAATCGGGCCTGAGCAAATTTCAGAGCAGTAGCCATAAGTTCTTTATTCCGGGAAATGAGTGCACCGATTCTGGCACCGCAAGCACTGTAGCGTTTAGAAATGGAATCAAGGAGCACAACATTTTCCTCAATACCATCCAGATGCATTACTGAAAAGTATTCTTTTCCATCGTAACAAAATTCTCTGTAAACTTCATCTGAAAGCAACCAGAGATCGTGTTTTTTAACCAAGGCAACAAGGGATTCAAGCTCCTCTTTCGAATATAAGTAACCGGTAGGATTTGACGGATTACAAATCATAATTGCCTTGGTACGAGGAGTAATTACTTTTTCAAATTCAGAAATTGCCGGCAAGGCAAAACCTGTTTCAATATAGGACCGGATCGGAACAACCTTAACATTGGCCTGAGCAGAGAAACCATTATAGTTTGCATAGAAAGGTTCAGGAATCAGGATTTCATCACCCGGATCCAGGCAACTCATCATTGCTATTTCAATCGCTTCTGAGCCACCGGTTGTAATGATGATGTCTGTATAGTCAAGGGCTATATTAAATCGCTTATAATAGGTAGTTAACTTCCTTCGGTATGATTCAATACCGGCTGAATGACTGTATTCTACAACTTTCATTGGAAAGTTATGGATAGCATCTAACATGATATCCGGTGTAAGAATATCTGGTTGACCAATGTTTAAGTGGTAGATTTTTTTTCCTTCTTTTTTGGCCTTTTCAGCGAAAGGAACTAGTTTACGAATTGGTGAAGGCGGCATTTCGCGACCTTTAGCAGAGGTTTTTGGCATCGTCTTGTTTTAAAAAGAAAACCCTCCAACAAGTGGAGGGTTTAAAAGTACGATAAAATATTGTCATTCTTATTTTCCGTCAGTTGCAGAAGGAGCTACTGTTGCTGGTACTTCTACGTTTCCTTTAATATAAAGCACCTTTTGACCGGTTTTAGAGTTTGATGTAAGAGTCACAGTTTTAGTTTGAGAACCTTGTTTTCCTGTAGAGTTAAACTCTACGTGAATTACACCTTTTGCACCTTTAGCAATCGGTTCTTTAGGATAAGAAGGAACCGTGCAACCACAAGAGCCTTTAGCATCCGTAATGATCAACGGTTCTTTACCTGAATTCACAAAACTAAAATCATATGATACTTTGTCGCCTTGTTTAATGGTACCAAAATTATATTCTTCTACTTCAAATTTAAAGTCAGGAGCATTTTTGTTCTCAACGACCGGTGTTGTTGGAGCAGCAGCGTTAGTAGCATTTTTTGAATCTTGAGCATTTGCAAAACCGGAGAAGGAAATGGCTAAGGCTACAGCTAAAATTGTTTTTTTCATTTTATGTGTTTTTTTTCGGAATGTTATGTGATGTTTCTATTTAGCTTGATCAGGTTTTACTTCAGAAGGAGTTACCGGTTTTTCAACTGTTCCTTTCATATGAATCACCATTGGATTTTGTTTGGCATTCGAAGTAATCGTAACAGTTTTATCCTGTATGCCGATCTTTCCTGCTGAATTGAAAGTAACTTTAATTGTAGAAGACTGACCTTTCATAATAGGTTGTTTGGGATAAACCGGTACAGTACAACCACAAGAACCTTCGGCATTTGAAATGATGATAGGTTCATTGCCGGTATTTGTGAAATTGAATTCATAGGTAACAGACTCACCCTGTGGTATTGAACCGAAGTTATGTTCATCGGTTTCAAATTTGAATTCAGGCTTATTACCGTCATTGGACAAATTATCCAACGTTTGTTTTTGGGCAAATGATGAAACACCGACTAACATCAACAGGGCAATAAAAAGAGAAGATACTTTCATCCTTGATTTTATTTATTTAGCGTTTTCTAATGGTAAGCCACTTGCTTTCTTCACAGGCATTGTTTGATCTGTAGCTTCTTCAGATGCTTCAACAACTCCTTTAATTGTTAAAACTTTTTGAGCCGATTTTGCATTTGAATCAATCGTAACTGTTTTAGTAAAAGCACCCACTCGTTTAGTGTCGTAATGAACTTTTATAACTGCCGTTTGACCTTTCATGATTGGTTCTTTAGGATACGTTGGAACCGTACAGCCGCAACTTCCTTTAGCATTTGAAATGATCAATGGTTCTTTACCGGTATTTTTGAATTTGAATTCGCAAGAGCCATCTGCACCTTGTTTAATTGTCCCGTAGTCATGTGTTTCATTTTCAAAAGCGATTTCAGGAGCATTTGGATTATTTACAACTGCCGGAGTTTCCTGAACTACTGGTGGTTTAGCATCAGTAGCAGGTTGTTGGCCCATAGAGGTTAATTGAAGTCCTGCGACCAGGATAGACAGGGTAACAATGTTCAATAGCTTTTTCATATGGTGGTTTTTATGTTTTAGCAAAATTAATAAATCTGTATCTATAAATTTCATTCGAAAGTTGATCCTTACCAACATTTCTGCCAAAAGTAGTCAGTAAGGCATGAAGGCATTATGAAATCGAGTTATTTTGTGTGTATTTATTTCAGAAAAACGCGACTTTTAATTCATTAACAGAAAAGAGAAAGACTAGAAAAGGGATAAGCCTATTCACTCATCCCTAGTGTAATATAGAGCTTTAATTCAGGTTCTCTTACCTAGTTGTTAAGACAGCAAAAGGGATAACCATTTCTTCCAAAGATATTCCTCCATGTTGAAGCGTGTTCTTATAAAAAGTAACGTAATAATTATAGTTATTCGGGTAAGCAAAGAAAGTATCTTGTTTTGCAAACACAAAAGCCTGAGACAAGTGTTGACGAGGTAACATTGCATCAGCCGGATTTTTTATTTCAAAAACTTCTTTTTTATCATAATTAAGGTTTCTTCCCTGCTTATATCTTAGATTGGTATTAACAGTTCTGTCTCCTACAATCTTTACAGGATCTTTCACCCGAATAGTACCATGGTCAGTCGTAATGATAAGTTTGACTTTTTTCTCTGCAATTCTTTTTAGTGCTTCAAAAAGAGGGGAGTGTGTAAACCAGCTTAATGTTAATGAGCGATAAGCTGCTTCATCGTCTGCCAGTTCCCGGATCATCTCCATTTCTGTTCTAGCATGTGAAAGCATATCAACGAAATTATACACGATGACGTTGAATTTATTCTGCATCATATTCGGAATGCTATCGACAAGATTCTTTCCATCGTTATTATTAGTGATTTTGATGTAAGAACTTTTGATTTCTTTTCTGAACCGCTTTAATGTATCTGTTAAAAAATCTTCTTCGTGTTTATTCTTTCCTCCTTCTTCTTCATCATTCAACCAAAGGTTAGGGAATCGTGCTTCTATTTCAGAAGGCATGAGTCCTGCAAAAATTGCATTCCTGGCGTACTGCGTTGCCGTTGGCAAAATGCTCAGATAAAGTTCGTCTTCTTGTATTTTGAATAAATCAGAGATAAGTGGTTGAATAATTCTCCACTGATCATATCGTAAATTATCAATGAGCACCATGAAAACCGGCTCAGGTGAAGCATCAATGACAGGAAGAATTTTTTTCTTCATCAACTGATGAGACATCACCGGGGTTTCAATTTTATCCGGATTTTTTAACCAGTTGACATAGTTGTTTTCAATATATTTTGAAAACAATGTATTGGCTTCACTTTTTTGAGAGGTTAAAATCTGATATAAGCTTTCATCAGATGAGCCTTTCAATTCCAGTTCCCAATACACGAGTCGACGATATACTTCTTGCCATTCCTGCCATGAAAGCCGATCGCTCAGCTTCATTCCGATATTTCGAAAATCCTGCTGATAAGCAGAAGCTGTTTTTTCACTGATCAATCGCTTGTGATCCAGATTTTTTTTAAGCGCTAATAATAACTGATGCGGATTAACAGGCTTGATCAGATAGTCGGCAATCTTACTTCCAATTGCGTCCTCCATGATTTGTTCTTCCTCACTTTTTGTGATCATTACCACGGGTATTTGTGGCTTCACATTTTTCATTCTGGAAAGTGTTTCTATTCCTGAAATGCCAGGCATGTTTTCATCTAAAAAAACTATATCAAAATCCTTATTCTTAAAATTCTCCAATGCATCATCTCCGTTGTTAACGGTGGTGACTTCATATCCTTTTTCTTGTAAAAAAAGTATGTGTGGTTTTAAAAGATCAATTTCATCATCGGCCCAAAGTATGTTTAGTTTGTCCATTAGTAAAGTATCTGTTGTTAGTTGTCTTGAAGATTCAAAGGTAGCAAAGTTGTTTCTTTTCATAGATCAGTTGGGATGAATTAATCGTAAGTTGTTAGACTTAAATGTTGATTTTATTGATGTAGTAACGCCGGGTAGATGCATAATATTCTTTTAGTGACTTCATTATATCACGATGATTGCGGATATTGCAACCAATATTATGCCTTTAAAAACTCCGCGTCTAAAAATTATCAATGATCCTATTTATGGGTTTATTCAAATTCCGTCACCACTGGTTTTTGAGCTCATAGAGCATCCTTTTTTTCAACGACTTCGACGGATTCGTCAACTTGGGTTGACCCATCTGGTCTATCCCGGAGCACATCATACTCGTTTTCACCATGCTATGGGAGCGATGCATTTAATGACTCAGGCAATAGAAGTGTTGAGAAGCAAGGGGCATGAAATTTCTGAACAAGAGGCAGAGGCTGTTACAATTGCTATTTTATTGCATGACATAGGCCATGGCCCATTTTCACATGCATTGGAATATAGTCTGGTGAAGGAGTTGAAACACGAAGAGCTTTCTGCTTTATTTATGGATCGATTGAATCAGGATTTTGGTGGTCGGCTAACAGTTGCATTGGAGATATTCAGAAATAGTTATGCGAAAAATTTTTTACATCAGTTGGTCTCTAGTCAGCTCGACATGGATCGACTTGATTACCTGAACAGAGATAGCTTTTTTACCGGTGTTTCAGAGGGTGTTATCAGCAGTGAACGAATCATTAAGATGCTGGAAATTTATGATGATCAACTGGTCATCGAAGCAAAAGGGATTTATTCCATTGAAAAATTTATCGTAGCGCGCCGACTGATGTACTGGCAAGTGTACTTACATAAAACGGTTGTGAGTGCAGAGTGTTTGCTCATTGCTATACTAAAGAGAGCACGCGAACTTGTCCTTTCAAAAGAGGCATTGTTTGCAACTCCTGCATTGCTTGATATTTTATCAAACAGTTATTCCAAATCTGATTTTTTAAAACATCCCGAATTGCTTGATCGGTTTGCATCACTTGATGATTCAGACATTACGGCCTCTATAAAAGTCTGGCAAAGCCATTCTGATAAAATATTATCTCAACTTTGCAGTAGGCTAATTAATCGGAAGTTGTTTCAGATCGTCATACAAAAGGAAGCTTTTTCAAAACAAGAGATTGAGTTGAAAAGAAAATCTGTGGCTTTAAAATATAATCTGACTCTCGAGGAGTCGACATACTTTGTCATTCAGGGCAAGTTGGAAAATAGTGCCTATATTCTTGAGACAGGCAAGATAAATATCCTTTACAAAGACGGGTCATTGAAAGACATTTCAGAGGCTGCAGACACCTTGAATATAAAAGCATTGAGTGAGTCTGTCCGCAAGGAATATTTATGTTTCCCTAAATAATGTAAAAACATTTAAAATCAGTGATTTATGAGGTCTTGAATACATCGCTTTTTTAGTTATCTTCGTCATCTAGATATAGCACAATATGCAGTTTACAGCAAAACAAATAGCTGATTTGTTGAAAGGAAGAGTTGAAGGAAATCCCGATGCAAGTGTAGACACTTTAAGTAAAATTGAGGAAGGGAAAGAAGGTTCTCTGAGTTTCCTTGCAAATCCTAAATACGCT
>JAYSPU010000003.1:0-2856 GCA_043721935.1 Bacteroidota bacterium
GAGCGATTGCAAAATCGGTGGACCATCACAAACAAGCATGGTACCTGAATTATTAAGCGCAAGTAATTACTATGCCTTTGGTATGTTGATGCCGGGGAGAGATTATAAAATTACGGATTATCGTTTTAGTTGGAATAAGCAAGAGAAAACTGATGAACTGTGCGGAATCGGAAATCACCTTACAGCAATGTATTGGGAGTATGACCCTAGAGTGATGAAACGTTGGAATCGTGATCCAAGACCTGTTGCATGGGAAAGCCCATATGTTGTGAACGGTGATAACCCTATCTTTTTTAATGACGCAAATGGAGATTTTAAAACAAAGTTTGGTGCGAATGTGTACAAATTATTTCATGGAGGTGATGTTACCAAAGCACAAAGTGGAGAACATAAGGGAGAATATTATGTGAGTAAAAAAGTTGATAGCGGGCAGGGAGCAAAAGGAGATGGAAAAGGTAACCTTGCGGAGGTTATTGTATCAGAACAAATAAGATGGGGGTGGGGAAATGGGAGCTCGTCAAATCCCGGAAATGCTCTTGATAACGCTGCTAATTGGTGGAATAAATCAGAGTGTTATTTTAATTCAAATGGCAAATTGGATGTTGGGATACAAGCAGGTGGGCATGTAGAGATTGGAGGAGCAAAAATTGAATTGGAAGGTAGTTTGATGACTATTGATATTGTTGGAGTCGAGTATGACGAAAGTGAGTATGGACCTCAGTCCTTTGACTTTGATTATATAGGTAAAGATGGAAGTTTGCAAGTAAGCCAATATGCTGGAGCAAGTTATATTGCAGGTGCAGAGTATAAGCATACCTTCAAAGGACGATTATCAGGGGGTTATAGCGATGAAAAACATACTGTAACTGTTAATGCAGCATTGGTAAAATATGAAGTTGAAAAGAATGTCAATGAATCTATGACAAATAGTTTGAGTGTCTCTTTAAGTGGTCGTGTGGCTCTTTTTCTTGGAATAGAAGGGGAAGTTTCATTTGGCGTACGTGATAAACAATACGTAAAGAAGAAATGAGAGCAAGTATATTTATTGTGTTTTGTCTTTTATTCACAGCATGTGACAATGGACAAAATACAGCAGAATTAGAAAACACGGAATTAATGAATGATACGGAAAGTGGTTTGTTTAATTTAAAATATGCATCAGGTCAAGTAAAGGAAACAGGGATGCTTATAAATGGTAGAAAAAATGGGATTTGGAAAAATTTTGATGAAACGGGAAATTTGTTATCTGCGATTTACTATTACAAGAATGAAAAAGTGGTTGATTTAGAAAAAGAAGATTTTATTTTTACAACAGTTTTTTGTGATGACATAAGTATTTATCTACCTTCAAAATGGGTAATAAAAAAGAGCTATAAACAAGCATTAGTAATGGCTGTTAAACCAATTTCAAATGAAACATTCTCACCAACTATAAACGTTCTGAAATCGGAAATTGATTCTAGTGTTGATTTTTCTCACTTTATAATTGCGAACAAAAAGGACTTAGCAAATAACTGTCAGGAAATAAAATTTAAGGATGAGCGAGAATTTAGTATAGCTGGAAACAGAGCCTATGAGATGCTTTATTTTGTAAAAGTTGATAATCAAAAATTGGTAGTTTTAGCTACCTATATACAAAGTGGGAATCGATGCTATATTGTTACATGCATAGCAGAAGGAAAAGGAGAAGAATTTATAAAGTACAAGGATTTGTTTAAAGAGATTACACTCAGTATAAATTTTACTACTTCTCGAGCCAGTTAGCTAATACAATAAGATTTATAACTGTTATTCCGAAGACAATTGCGATAGGCTTTACAAATTTTCCAAGTATTATTATTCTTTCTTCTAAATCTAAAGCGAGTTTGAATTTATTGTAAGTGGGGTTGTTTTTTACTTCAGGTAATGTTTTAAAGATGTTTACAGCCAAAAACAAATCAAAGCCCGCATTAATATTTTTGATTTCTTCAATTGCTCCCTTAGTATTAATCTGATTAATATAGGCATCTAATTTTTTCTTGTTTATGCCTAATGCAATAAGTAAAAAAGGAAGAGTTAAGCAACACAGCAGAAAAACGGTACCCAGAATGATTTTTATAATTGGCCAAATTTTTAAAATAACTTCCATTTCTTTCTTAAATTTTCAATGTATTACACAACACCTAATATTCTTTTTCTTGCTTTTAACGTCATCTAAAGCTACTTTGAAAGTAGTTCTATCTTTTTTATCCGGTAGTTCAATAAGTTCCATTTGAACTATTAGTGATTAATAAGATGATGCCTATTTCTTAGTTGAAATTTTCACAAGTGGTTTTTTACTTAAATGATGCTTGATTGCGTCTTGTAATTTATTTAGGTGTATAAAGTTATGAATTTTATTCAGATTATCTTCAATTTCTAATAGGGCCGAAGCTACCATCGTTGGCGCTGATTGTTATTAGACCAATTTTTTACATTTCTAACATACTTGGCCATCTGAGAGTTTGAGTTTTCGATGCAATTGGTTGTGCCTAGACTTTGACTCAACTGCCACTGCGAAATATAATTCTCCTTTTCTTCCTTGGTAAATACTTTTTTATCTAAATTGTCTTGATTTCCCATTTCACGATTTTATCGCGCAAAGAAAAACTATGAAATGGGTTCATGCAAGATGTACTTCACTGGATGGATACCTTATACTAAAAATAATGTAACAGGTTTGGGCACAGATTTCTGCAACGGCTATTTCGCCACGCAATCTCATCGTGTTTTACCGATCGAATCTAGGGGCAATGCGTATGCACGAAATGTTGGATATAAATCATACGAATTAAAAGATCATCTAGGTAACGTGCGTGCAACAGTTAGCGATTGTAA
>JAYSPU010000004.1:0-3047 GCA_043721935.1 Bacteroidota bacterium
AAAATTTGAATTTCCTGAATTAAATCATCCAGGTGAATTGTTTCTTCCAAAGATTCCATTCTTCCAATCCTTGAAAACTCTAATAAATCCAGGATAATCTGCCGCATTCGCTTTGCCCCATCCACAGCCAGTTCAATGTATTTCTTTCCTTTGACATCAATTACATTTCCATATTTCTTTTCCAGCTGAGTTAAAAAGCTCGTTACCATGCGCAACGGCTCTTGCAGATCATGAGATGCTACGTATGCAAATTGTTCTAATTCCGCATTAGACATAGCTAATTCTTTTGCATGGCGCTGAAGATTTTCATTTAGTACCTTCAATTTGAACTCTGCTAATTTCCGATTATTAATATCTTTAAAATAAACAGATAATCCACCTTCAGCAGGATAGGCACCAATTTCAAACCACTTCTCTATTTTTTTATCATACGTTTCAAAATGCAAAATCTCCTTTCTTTCAACAGCCTGATGATATTTAATATAAGTACGTGATTCCATTTTTACCGGAAAAACATCCCAAAGCTTTCTTCCGACAATATTGCTTCTTTTAACATTTAACATTTTTTCAGCCTGGTTATTCCAATAAGTCACGATCCAATCTTTATCAACGGCAAAAAAACCATCACCAATACTTTCAAGAATTGTATTTTTCTCATTTAATGATTTCTTTAACTCTCGTTCGGCAATTTTTCGAGCTGAAATATCGATTCCAACGCATTGAATCTCTGAAGGATTTCCATCAGAATCAGTCAAGCAGATAAAATCCCACAAAGTTGTTTTTACACCGCCATTCTTTCCGGGTTTATCAATTTCAACCTGAAAAACCGAATTCATACTAGCGAAACAATTTTCAACCACTTCTTGCACTCTTTGGTGGTGATAAGGCATTATTGATTCTAAGCTATGAATCCCAATCAATTCTGATTTTTTATGAATCCAAGAGAACTCAGTAATATATTTATTATTGACATATGAATAATTGCTATTAAGATCTGTCCGAATAATGTAATTAGTTTGTGAAGCTATCAAACCTTTATGCCTTGCTTCACTTTGTTGTAAAGTAAATTCGTCTGCTTTACGTTTTGTAATATCCTGCATTGCACCAATAACCCGTGTAACCTTGCCATTACTATCTCTTAACAGGACAGCTTTATTTGAAACAAATGCACATGAACCGTCAGCCTTTCTAAAACGATGGTCTTGATTCCAATTCAAATCACTTCGCTTTATTGCTAGCTTAGCACCGGACATTACCGTTGCAAAATCATCCGGATGTATTCGACTTAAAATATTTTGAATTTCAATTGCAGGCTGTTCCGGTATTTCACCAAAAAGTTGATAATAGCCATCTCCCAGAAATACTGTACTTGATTTTACATCCCAATCCCAAATTGCATCGAATGTTGCCTTTGTAATATATTCGTATCGTTGATTACTTTCTCTAAGTTTAAATTCTGCTTGTTTTCTCTCCGTGATATCCTGATCCGTTCCAAACAAACGTATTATTTTTCCAGAAGCATCTTTTTCAATATAACCAAATTCCTCTATCACTTTTCTTTCGCCTTTAAATGTTGTAATGTGATATTCAACATTAAATGGCTCACCGGTTATTTGTGCTTCAGTACATGATTTATCAACAAATTTTCTATCCGCTTCATCTACTAATTCCAAAAACGAATCATGTGTTCCTTTGAAAGCAGATTTTTCAATACCATAAACTTCGTAAAGACTATCAGACCAGGTGAGTCGATCTTCCAGGATTTCATATTTCCAGTTTCCTGTTTTAGTGAGTCTTTGTGTTTCATTTAATAAAAGTTGATTTTGTTCAATTTGAATCTCAGCCAATTTTCTTTCGGTAATATTTCTAGAATGACAAGCGACACCAACTACTAATTCCTCTTTGTATATTGGATTAAAACTGTATTCAATCCACGTTTCGTAAAAAGTAGAAAAAGCAGGCCAGTAAAGTTCCTTTTTAAACGACTCACCGCCTAATGCTCTGTTATAAAGATTGGCCCAAAACAATAAATACTGTTCATCGTAACTTCCTCTCATCATTAAATCATCTCCCGGTTTTAACTCTATACCGGATGAATCTTTCATTCGCTGAACGAAAGATTTGTTGGCAGCTATTAATTTATAATCAGTAGTGAGCGACCACATAAAATCATCTGTACCATTAATGAGCGCTTCTTTATCACGCTTTTCAAACTCCTTTTGTTCTTCTGCAATAAGTTTATCAGTAATATCATTCACTACAACCAAAGAAGCTCTTCGACCATTAAAATCTATGTGATGCCCACTGATTTCCATATACATCAACTCACCATTTTTCTTAACGTGTCGGGTTAAAATTTTATGAACAGAACCATTTAATGCTCCACTGTCCATCAGATCTTCAACAATTTTTCTGTCTTCGCTAAGTTTAAGATCTTTTATTGTTAACATCAGAAACTCCTCACGTGAGTATCCGTATTTCGTTAATGCTTCTTCATTACAATCAATTATTCTATACGTTTCTAAATCCCAAATAAACATTGGTGATGGATTGGATTCAAATAATTTTTTATAATTTATCTCGGATTTATGAAGAGCCTGTTCATTTAATTTTTGAAGAGATATATCTCGCGCCACCAAATAAAATATATCATCCTGCTCATCCCAATTCACTGACCAAGCTAACGAAACACGATTGCCTTCACTGGTAATACAAATATTTTCGAAATTGGTAATCGTCTTTCCATTTCGAATTGCGTCAAGTATTTCCTGTGTTTGGATACTATCTTCAATACTGATAATGTCTAACAAGGGCGTTCCGACTAATTCTTCAGCAGGCAAATCAAAAACGGTATTTGCAGCTTGACTTAAACTGATAAACTTTCCGTCTTTACCAACTGAACAAATTACATCCAAAGATGAATCCATGATCTTACTCAGCTTCTTTTGAGTCTTTTCCAAGGCCTGTAAATTTAAAACATCATCAGTAATGTCTTTAGAATAACAAGCTACGCCAAATTGAATACCTTCTTTATTAAACATTGGATT
>JAYSPU010000005.1:0-5309 GCA_043721935.1 Bacteroidota bacterium
AAGGGAAGAAATAAATGCGCCCTTTTCACTATCCGCTCCTGTTACTTCAACGTGGTCAAGATCACCATATACTAACTCACAGGAATTCATGAGCTGGCGAACTTTATCTTTCACATCTTTCACCTGACCTTTATTGGCTAATGGTCCCATTCGGACACCTTCTACGGCAGGATCTCCGATGGTATTCGTTTTCAATCGTTCTTTCAGAGCCTGAATAACTTCACCGGTCAGATTTTCCGGAACTATGGTTCTGCGAATTGCCGTACATTTTTGTCCGGCCTTCACGGTCATTTCTTTAGTTACTTCTTTGATGAAGAGTTTAAATTCTTCCGTATCAGGTGTGGCATCCGGTCCGAGGATACAGCAATTCAATGAGTCGGCTTCCATATTGAAGCGAATAGAATTGTTGATGATAACCGGACTGCTTTTTAATAATCGTCCTGTTTCGGCAGAGCCGGTAAAGGTGACAACATCCTGGCAGGTAAGGTGATCAAGCAGATCGCCTGCTGATCCGCAGATCAGTTGCAAAGCGCCTTCGGGTAGAATTTTCGAAGCAATAATTTCTTTCGTTACCAATTCAGTAAGGAAGGAAGTAGATGAAGCAGGCTTTACTATAGCCGGAACACCGGCTAACAGATTCACCGCTATTTTTTCCAACATTCCCCAAACGGGAAAATTAAACGCATTTATATGTACAGCAATACCTTCCATTGGTACACAAATGTGATGACCGATGAAGGTTCCGTTTTTAGAAATCATTTCCGGATTTCCATCCACATAAAAGGATTCATCAGGCAATTCTTTCCTTCCTTTACTTGCATAAACAAACAAGTTTCCGATTCCACCGTCAATGTCAATCCAGGAATCAGTTTTAGTAGCTCCCGTTGCAGCAGATAATGCATAAAAATCTTTTTTCTTTTCTGTCAGATGCAAAGCAAGAGCTTTGATCATACGGGCACGTTCGTGAAAAGTCATTTTACGTAAAGCACGGCCGCCTTTTTCCCTACCATATTCCAGCGCACTTTTAAAGTCAATGCCTTTGCTGGTGGCCGTAAAAATTTCTACTCCCGATACCGCATGGTAAAGAGACGTTCCGACTCCGTCGCCTTCTATCCAGCGTCCGGAAATAAAATTTTTCAGCTTTTCAGCCATAGGGGTCAATTCCAAATAATTAGGGCGACACCATCACAGCCGGGAATACGACTGTATTCCGGTGAAAGGTGCCAAATTGTAACTTAAATCAATCGATTTAGTCCTTTCGGGCTATACTCTGGATGGGAGGTGTTAGGGAAGAAAAACAAAGATACATTTTAACGGCCTTAAGTCAAGAAGTTATTAACAGATGTTCATATTTATATGCGTTATATTCAATCTTTTTTCAATGAACCTTCAGTTGTCAAAGATTTTCCCTTGTACCTGTTGTATTTGATTGAAAATTACCTACATTTGCAGCCCATTAAAAAATCTCCGTAAAATCCGTAAAACAAACTAAACATTATGTCAAATCAGTATGAGGTGGTATTTATCATGACACCTGTTCTTTCGGAGGAACAGATGATGGATACAGTCACCAAATTCAAGAAAATCCTCACCGACAACGGTTCCGAAATTGTTTTTGAAAACAACTGGGGATTACGCAAGCTGGCTTACCCGATCCAGAAGAAAAACACCGGGTTCTATTACCTAGTCGAATTTAAATCGCCGGGCGAGATGATTAACAAACTCGAATTGGAATTTAAACGTGACGAACGTATCATGCGATTCTTAACCGTTAGGTTAGACAAGCATTCATTAGCTTACAATGAGAAGAAGCGTAAAAACGCAGCATTGAAAAAAGAAGAAGAAAAAGCAGCCTAAAAAACCGAACGAAAGATGAGCACATCAAACGAAGTACGTTATCTCAATCCGCCAGCGGTTGACACGTCAAAGAAAAAATACTGCCGGTTCAAAAAGAACGGGATTAAGTATATCGATTACAAAGACGGTAATTTTCTTTTAAGATTCGTAAACGAGCAAGGTAAAGTTCTTCCTCGCCGTTTAACCGGAACTTCATTGAAATACCAACGCAAAGTAGGCCAGGCAATCAAACGCGCACGTCATATTGCCTTGATGCCATATGTATCAGATCTTTTAAAATAATCAGGAGGA
The DNA here is from genome assembly GCA_043721935.1 of Bacteroidota bacterium. Classification (GTDB taxonomy): domain Bacteria; phylum Bacteroidota; class Bacteroidia; order AKYH767-A; family 2013-40CM-41-45; genus JADKIH01. The sequence continues at coordinate 2,149 of JAYSPU010000005.1, forward strand.
ACAACGATGGAAATCATTCTTAAACAAGACATGGATAATCTCGGCTATGCCGATGAGATCGTAAAGGTTCGTCCGGGTTACGCACGAAACTTTTTGATCCCTCGCGGACTTGCAACTATTGCAAGTGTATCCAACCGCAAAATACTTGCTGAAACGCAAAAACAACGCGCTCACAAAGCACAGAAAATAAAAGGCGATGCTGAATCAGTTGCAAAACAACTGGAAGCAATGACTCTTAAGATCGGTGCTAAAGTAGGTGAGTCAGGTAAAATCTACGGTTCTGTTACTGTATTACAAATTGCTGATGCATTATCAAAGCATGATGTAATTGTAGACCGTAAGAAAATTCACCTCGACACAGAACACATCAAAGCATTGGGAACTTATACGGCTACTGTGAATCTTCACAAAGATGTAAAAGCAAAAGTGACTTTTGAAGTGATCGCTGAATAAGCAATTATATTAAACGTTATTGAAAAGCCTTCCTCACAGAAGGCTTTTTTTTTGCCCTTTTTTTTCATTGCAGATTTTATTTTAATTGAAAAATTATAGAATGACTAGTGAAGAATTAAAATTTCTCACTTTACGCACTCTGTGTTCTTTTCGTTTAACAATCATTCCCATTAACATACGATCTGTTCACACTCACTTTTTATCTGCAGACCAATAATTGATAAAATTCTTTTCCTAAATACTTGTTGTAATGGCTTTCTAAGTACTTTCATACAACCTTAAACTCTTCCAAATGAAAAAATTATACTCCGTATTTTTGTTTCTTTTCCTTTTTAACTTTGGTTATGCCCAGTTAACAGGCATCACCCCGAATCAAGGAACCCCGGGACAAACGTTGTCAACTACCATTACCAGCAATGGTCTTTTCATGACAGGAAGTTCTCCATCAGGGAATATTCAAAGTTTATATTTACAAGGTAGCTCTACAGCATATTTTGATTATCAAAGTACAATAGTGCTTGATCCGAATACAGCTACTAGTACAGTTACTATTCCGGTTGCCATGGCCCCGGGATTATATTCCTTGAATTTCCAAGACTTAAATTTTAATTCGTATTCATTGCCTAATGCTTTCACGGTACTTCCTCCGGATGGTTATGCTCAGGGAAAAGTGTATCGTGATGTAAATTTCAATGGAATATACGATGCCGGAGATATTATAGTATCGTATCAATACCTGACGATTAATCCCGGAAATATTACTGCACAAACTAATGCCAGCGGTGATTTCTCTTATCCCTTGGCAAATGGAAATTACACAATTACATACACTACCAATTATTCTCATGTTTATTCTGTCGGTAATGGTTCTAATCCGCGAAGCTTTACCATTAATAATGGAAATACGACAGGATTGGATTTTGGACTTCAGGATATTTTATATGGACTTACTCCTGCTACAGGTTATCCTGGTCAAACAGTGAGTTTAATTCTGAATGCAAATGATAGTATTTTTGTTACAGGAGCGAATCCTAATGGTAATGTGTCAAGAATATACTTAGTCAATAATTATATTCCCGTACCAAATAAAGTAACTATCCTTTCACCAACACAGATTCACATTGTTTACACGATTCCAATTAATGTTCCGCTGATTACAGGTCAGATCTTTATTGTTTTATCAAATGGCTATTATTATTATCAGGCTTCTGCATTTACATTTGTTGCGCCACCTTCTTACCTGACCGGTCATTTCTTTTTTGATGCCAATGACGATGGAATATTAGATGTGAATGAACCATTTATTGCCAATGAGAGAGCATTTGCTTCGCCTGATAGTACCTATGCATATTCGAACAGTTCAGGTTTATACTCGATTCCTGCGGTTCTAGGAACGCATACAGTCTCATATACATCTCCAAACCTGAATTATGTATTGTCGTCTGGTTCCGTTTCCAGTTATACTTTTACCAATAGCGGAAATGTAAATAATCTTGACTTTGGATTGCGTTCAGCACGACCGGACTATTCAATTAATATTTCTTTTGTGAATGGTTTGCCAAGATGTAATACAGATGTCACATCTACTTTTACTCTGAACAATCAAAGTAATGTCACTGCTCAAGGAACGTTTTATGTTGTGTTAAGTAATAATATTAGTTACGTAAATGCAAGTCCTGCACCGTCAGCAATTTCAGGTGATACGATCTTTTGGACCTTCAATAATTTAATACCTTTTACATCTCAACTGTTTTCTGTTACGTATCATCTTCCTGCTTCAGGAACCCTATCTATTTCTTCCACTGCAATAGCTGAAGATGGTATAGGAACTCCATTAGTATATAATGATGGTACGACATATATCACCGCTATCCGTTGTTCCTTTGATCCGAATGACAAGGCTGCAAGTCCTGTCGGCGAAGATGAGATCATGCATTACACATTAATCAACGATACACTGGAATATTTAATTCGTTTTCAAAATACAGGAACAGATACTGCCTTTACAGTATTTATCAGAGACACCATCAGTGCTTCACTTGATATAAATTCATTGGAAATAATTAATAGCAGCCATCAGGTTGAAGTAACTGTTGATCGTAACCGTACTGCGCTTTTCCAATTCAATAATATTTTATTGCCGGATAGTAACGTAGATGAACCGGGAAGTAATGGTTTTGTGAAATATCGCATTCGTCCAATGGCCGGTATTAATGATCCAACGGTTATTCATAACAGAGCGTTTATCTTCTTCGATTTGAATCCGCCTGTAGAAACAAATGAGACCTGGAATACAATGGTGACAAACATACCGGTTGGTATTACAGAGTCCATTAAAGTAACCGATGGATTAATGATTTATCCTAATCCGGTAAGTGATTATAGTGTAGTAAGTTTCAAAAACGAAAAAGCAGAGAAGATGTTATTTGAATTAATCAGTACAGATGGAAGAATTATTTTCTCCCGCAGTACGACGACTGATCGCTTCCTATATCATCGTGAAAATATCGCTGCAGGAATTTATTTTGTTCGTTTAACCAATACATTAAGTGGCGCTGTAAAATCCGGTCGTATCGTCCTCCGGTAAAAAATCTCCCCGGTGTCCTTTGCATTACAAAGAGTGGTGTTTTAAATTTCTTAATACCTGATACTTAATACTTGTTATTCAGGAACAAGTATTAAGTATCAGGTATTTTGTATTAGGATGA
>JAYSPU010000006.1:0-10253 GCA_043721935.1 Bacteroidota bacterium
ATTCTGAGTATCGTCTCAGGATACTTTCATCCCCGGGGCGAAATATGCTTAGTAAATAACCTGAAATTTTTAAGTTCCATCATATTCTTTTGAAACTCTTCTTATTTTTAAAAATTAAGTTTGAATTATACATTTTCCTTTTTTCCTCTATTAGATTTAAATCACTCTTTTTATTTAAATTTTATTAATGGTTCTTCTTTTCCCGATTTACAAAAATTATTTTGCGTAGAAAATCAATTATTGCTAATGAAAATCAATTCCTAATAAAATTGATTTAAACTTTAAAAAGGAATTAAGATCAAAAATAATTTTAAATTTGACCGCCGCTATTTCAGCTAATCACCAGATGCTTTCATCCGAAGACTTTAAAGATATTTACAGCGCACATCAAGTGATGGTTTTTAATCTCGCTCTAAATTATTTACAAAACAACGAAGATGCTGAAGAAGTAACGCAAGATGTTTTTGTTTCAATCTTTCAATCTCATCACAGCTTTGATGAAAATTCAACCCTTAAAACCTGGATTTATAAAATTACGGTAAACAAATGCCTGGACTCTCTAAAAGCTAAAAAAAGAAAAAAGCGATTTGGATTTATCCGTCAACTATTTGAAGATACCGATCAGTCTGAAATTGTAGTATCGGACTATATTCACCCCGGCATCCTCACAGAGAATAAAGAACTTTCCGGCTATTTATATAAAGCAATAGAAAAACTTCCGGATGCTCAGAAAACAGCTTTCATCTTAGCCAATCTTGAAGGATTAGGTAATAAAGAAATTGCTGCTATAATGGAAAGAAGTGTCGGATCCGTAGAATCCTTACTTCAACGCGCAAAACAAGGACTACGAATTGAGTTAGAAAAAATATATGAATCCTACCAAAGGAAATAATAAACTAAATCGTCTAAAGAAATATGGAAAAGGACAAATGGATCCGGAATGTACTGGATAGCATCAATAAAATGGAGGCTGCAGAACCTCCTCCATTCCTGTTTACCCGAATTGAACAAAAGATACAATTAAATACAAAAAGTTCAATATCAAGAAATTGGATAATCGGAGTTGCAGTTTCTTATCTCTTATTGATTCTGTTGAATCTGGTTAGTATTAAAAAATCGTCGCATTTTTCCGGGTCTCCTAATCAATTGGAAAGATACTCTGAGTCCATCGGATTAAACACTTCAAATCAAATTTATTCTGATAGCGAATGAAAATAAAATCTCTTTATATTATTATAATTATTGGCTTAGTCGCACTCAACCTCTTTACTATATGGTCAGTAAAATCTAATCCTAACCACCGTGGGCCATTTGGAAAAATGCGTCCTGAACCAAGAGAAATTATTATCGAAAAGTTGCACTTCGATAAATCTCAAATATCGAACTATGACTCGTTGATTAAAGTACATCAAAAAAATATTCGCGAAGCAAATGAAAATTCACTGGCCATTAGAAGCACTCTTTACAAACAACTAATTGCTCCGGATGTGGACAGGAATGGGGTCGATAGTTTAATAAATGCCTTAGGAGATCAACAAAAACAAATTGAAAGTATACACTTCCACCATTTCGAAGACATTAAAAACTTGTGTAAGCCCGAGCAACATAACGATTTTTATAATTTAGTTGACGAACTTAGTTTACTTTTTTCTCCTCATCATCCGCCAAAAGGTAATGACTAAGTCCATCGCAATTCTTCTTTTAATAGTTACTTCAATTGGCAGACTGTATGCCCAAACATCGTGTAGATTAGAATTTAAGCCGGTTTTTAAAAATCAAAAATTAGACTTAAATCATTCGTATGTAACTGCCACCGGTGACTCAATAAAAATTGAAACACTCCGCCTTTACATTTCAAATATTAAGTTAATCGGAAAAAAAGGAAATGACTTTTCAGAAAACATCAGTTATCATTTATTGGATTTAGAAGTTGAACAATCAATGACCATTAACCTGACTGATCTTCCGACGAATTCTTACGATAAAGTAATCTTCAATCTGGGTATTGATTCTGCTATAAACGTTGCCGGAGCATTAGGCGGAGTTCTTGATCCATCAAATGGAATGTATTGGGCCTGGCAAAGTGGTTATATTAATTTCAAAATAGAAGGTACTAGTCCGTCTTGCAAAACGTTTAAGCATGAATTTGCCTTTCACATTGGAGGCTATCAACTTCCGTTTAATGCCATGCGAACAATTCAACTTGAACTAACAAAACCAGTAAACGGTTTATTGAAAATTCAACTTGATGTAAGCAAGTTTTTTGAATCAATACTACTATCGGAAACTCATACGATTCAAATTCCGGGATACGAAGCAATGAAAATTGCTGATTTAACTTCCCGACTATTTCAAATAAAATGAGCAATAAAATATTGGCAACCATCTTTAGTCTGGTGACAATTATAGTTGCTTCATCTTTTATTCCGACCTCTACCACACCACTTATTTTTGACATTCCTAAAAACTGGCCCAAGCCTGTTTATGATTTTTCTAAAAATCCACTAACTGAAGAAGGATTTCAGCTAGGTCGCCATCTTTTTTACGATCCGATTCTATCTCGTGATTCCACTATTTCATGTGCAAGTTGTCATTTACAAGCAACAGGATTTACACATGTCGATCATCGTCTGAGTCATGGTATAAATGGGAAAATCGGTACACGGAATTCCATGACTATTATGAATGTCGCATGGAATAAAACTTTTATGTGGGATGGTGCTGTTAATCACCTCGATGTACAACCTCTTGCGCCAATGACCAGTGAAGTAGAGATGGATGAGCAGCTCATTCATGTGGTAAAAAAATTAAATGCTAATCCAAAATATCGTTCCTTGTTCGAAAAGGCTTTTGGTGACACAGTGGTCACAGGACAGCGAACACTATTAGCTCTTTCGCAATTTACATTAATGCTAAAAAGTGCTAATTCAAAATACGATAAATATATCCGGAACGAATCCGGAGGTGAATTTACCGATCAGGAAAAAAATGGTCTGGCTTTGTTCAGAACAAATTGCGCTTCGTGTCATTCAGAACCGTTGTTTACGAATGGTAAATTTGAAAATAACGGAATAGATCCTGACGACAGCCTTGCCGATAATGGCAGAATGAAAATAACCCATGACAAGAAAGATTCACTCTGTTTCAAAGTTCCCACATTACGAAATATCCAATTTACTCAACCCTATATGCACGACGGCCGATTCAAAAAATTATTGGATGTGGTCAATCACTATACAGATGGAATACAAGTATCTCCTACTCTGTCGACCGAATTGAAAAAGCCAATCCAATTAACTTCTAATGAAAAAATTGATTTAGTAGCATTCCTCCTCACCCTTACGGATAAAGAATTTCTTTACAATCCACGATTCAGTTATCCTCGCGAATAATCATTTAAAATAATTTCGAAGGATTAATAAATATTAATCGTCTAACAAATAATGTCAACTATATTTTTGAACTATTACGAAGAGTCGAATCATATAAACCAAACTAATATCCAGCTAATCAAATAACCAAATCAACATGAAACGAATTAAACATCTAACCTTACTGTTATTAATAAATTCGGGAAGCTTTGCACAAACCAATCCTGCTATTACAAAATGGTTGCAAAACACTACTAACATTATGGGTAGTCATTATGTGAGTGGAAATCCAACCGTAATTCAGGACAATGTTTTGGCTAACGTACAGACTGTACAATATTCGACTAACTGGGTCTACGTATCGACAACAGGAATTCCTGCATATCCAACCGGGCCATTCTTAGATGGCAATCCGTCATTGGCAACTAATCAAAATGCAATTTTTAAAATGCCTTTGAATCCGGTTCAGAATACAGGAACGGCTACGTCAACAACAGGGGGAAATATTGGAATATTTATTAACGGTGTCGCACTGTTCGATTATCGCGATGGTGTTTCATGGAAAAATTCAACTGGTGCATTAGCAGGCGGGCCATTTGGCGGAATGGGTGACAATGTTTGGAACAGAGATGCAATCGTTGCTGAACGTGCAGGCTTTGATTGTTCAAAAGGACATCCGGCAATGGGTAACTACCATCATCATCAAAATCCATCTGCTTTTGATTTGGATCTCGTTGTAATTTCAAACATTTGTAATATTTATGCTGCTGACGGATTGTATGTAATAGATAGTACGCAACATTCACCACTACTTGGATTTTCATACGATGGCTTTCCTATATATGGTGCATATGCTTACTATGATACGAGTGGAACAGGTAACATTGTAAGAATGAAATCCAGTTTTGCGTTAAGAAATATCACCACCAGAACTACTTATGCAAATGGCACTACAGTAACGGCCGGTCCTCCCGTCAGCGCTACATATCCCCTCGGATATTTTCGTGAAGATTACGAGTACATTCCAACAAGTAATTCGACTCCTGATTACTTGGATGAACACAATGGAAGATTTTGCAAGACTCCTGAATATCCAAATGGCACATACTGTTATTTTGCAACTGTTAATTCAAATTGGAATTCAGCCTATCCGTATGTAGTTGGACCTACATTTTATGGAATAAAAACTGCATCAAAAGTAACTTCTATTACTGAGACGACTACAACTTACACCAATCCAACTTCAGGAATTGAAAATTCACTTGAGCAATCTGCATTTTCAATTTATCCAAACCCAAGTGTTGATGTAATCATGATTCAGTCGAAGAAATTACTTAACAATTCGCTTCATGTTACACTTCAAAATTTGAACGGACAAGTTGTGATAAGTAAAGAATTTAATCAAGGTAGTACAATTTGTTATTTGGAAACGACCACATTGTATAATGGACTTTACATGTTGACTGTAACAGATGGAGTAAACAGCAAAGCTTACAAAGTGATTGTAAACAGATAAATAAAGCGTAATAAAAAAGTCTCGTTGTTTAATTTAACAACGAGGCTTTTTTATTGGAGATAGTTTGCGAAAAACGAAATCCGTTTCATTTATTGGCATGACAAATTGAATTTTGTAAAATAAAATCTGATTAGATCGACTGTTAACGATTTAAACAGATTCAATGGCATTTCTTTTTCAAAGCAAGAATTTTCTCTGCAAGATTTTTTCCAATTTAATGTCCTCGACTTAGCAGATTAAAGAACACTTTATTCACAATACACGAATAGCAACTTGGATGGTATGCTGATTTACATTCCCTCGATTTTATACCTTTGTGTTTATCAATTCCAATTATGTCTGAAATTCTTCCTGAACTTAGTCGACAGCTCCGCAATCGTCTTGCTTTACCACTTCCCGGTATGGAAGCGCAAATGAAAATGGCTCATGCTGAACGTAGACTCAATACGACACATATAAAAATTCCTGCTAATGCTCTGCATGGAGCTGTCCTTATTTTGCTCTATGAAGAAGATGAGCAAATCTTTTTTCCATTGATTGAAAGACCGGAATATGATGGTGTACACAGTGGACAATTATCATTACCCGGCGGACGATTTGAATTGACTGATATAACCTATCAACAAACTGCATTGCGTGAAGCTCAGGAAGAGATTGGAATATTGACCAGAGATATAGATATTATTGGCGAACTTTCTGAAATGTACATTCCGCCAAGCAATTATATTGTTCATCCATTTATTGGCGTTCTTCCTTATAAACCATTATTATTTCCGGATGAGCGAGAAGTCAAAAATATTCTGGAGGTTAATCTGGAAGTAATATTAGACGAAAAACAAGTGAAGGAAAAGGATTTGAAAGTGAGTTCCGGTTTAACTATTCGCACACCTTATATTGACATTCAAGGCCAAACTCTTTGGGGTGCTACTGCCATGATGTTAAGCGAACTTAAGTCTGTACTTTATGAAATTGGTTATTAGAAAAAACAATTCCTGAAATCATTGCTTCGTTTTTTTTGGAACCTGAGTATTTTCCCACAGATCACACAGAATACACAGAAACTCCACAGAGAAAAAAAATGAAATTCCAGTCAACCATTACCACGGCTTCCCCAAGTACCAAAAATCTATTAATCCATCAATCTATTATTCTATTAATCTATTAGTCTTTTAGTCTTTCTCCCGCATCCTTTCAAATGATCATCCACCATTCCTGCTGCTTGCATGTAAGCATAGCAAATTGTAGTGCCGACAAATTTGAATCCGCGGGAAATTAAATCTTTGCTCATGGCATCACTTTCTTTTGTGTGAGCAGGAATTTGTTTAGCGTCTTTCCAATTATTCTTAATGGTTTTTCCTTTTGTAAACGTCCAAATGTACTTGTCAAATGTTTTAAATTCTTTTTGAATAGCCAGAAAAGATTTTGCATTTCCAATGGTCGCTAAAACTTTAAGACGGTTGCGGACAATTCCTTCGTCAGCTAATAGTTTATTGATCTTTGGTTCTTTGTAGCGGGAAATTTTAACAGGATCAAATCCGTCAAATGCTTTTCGAAAATTCTCGCGTTTATTCAGGATTGCACTCCAGCTTAAACCGGCTTGAAAAGAATCCAGTACGATGAATTCAAAATGCAACTCATCGTCATGTACAGGTACACCCCACTCTTCATCGTGGTAGCGAATCATGAGTTCTGAAGATAAACACCATGGACATCTCATCTTAACAAATCTGGATGAAAGTGAATTTTACTTCCGGAATAAGCGCTCAATAAATTTTACTACGCTTAAGCTGTAGCTTTAGAAACACGATCTTTCATTCCCTCAGTCGTAACAGAACCCGGTCGCTCAATCGGATGACCGAGTGCACGATCCCATAAGAGAGAAGAAAGTACACCCAAAGAACGACTCACACCAAAGAGAACGGTATAGAAATCGTATTCGGTGAATCCATAATGGATTAACAATGCACCACTGGCTGCATCAACATTCGGCCAAGGATTTTTAATTTTTTTAATTCCGGAGAGGATTGGCGGAACTACCTCGTATAACATTTGAACGATCCGGCAATTCTCATCATCAGGCATGTATTTTTTTGCAAACTCAACCTGAGCCGTAAAACGCGGATCTGTTTTTCTTAATACAGCATGACCATATCCGGGAACTACTTTTCCCTCTTCAATGGTTTTCATAATATAATCGCTGATCTGATCTTGCGTTGGCATTGCTCCATCGTAGTAATCTCGCAAATCGAAAATCCAACGAACTACTTCCTGATTTGCCAATCCATGTAAAGGACCGGCTAATCCGTTCATCCCTGCAGCAAAGGAAAGATATGCATCGCTAAGAGCAGAGCCAACCAAGTGCGTTGTATGAGCTGAAACATTTCCACCTTCGTGGTCAACGTGAAGCGTGAGATACAAACGCATCATTCTCTTCATATCGTAATCATCATATCCCAACATGTGAGCAAAATTTGCTGCCCAATCCAATTTCGCATCCGGTTCGATATGAACATTATTCTTATAAACTCTACGATATATATAAGCAGCAATACGAGGTAGACGAGCGATGAGATTCATCACATCTTCGTACATCGGATCCCAATAGTCTTTTTTACTTAACCCTTTCCGATATGCTTGCGCAAAAACCGATTCAGTTTGTAAGGCCATCACAGCCATACTGAATTGTGTCATCGGATGAGTATTCAATGGCAATTTGTCCAACATGTCAAATACATGCTTTGGAACATTGCTTCTTCTTCCCCATTCATTGCTGACATTTGTAACGTCATCATCAGTTGGCATTTCGCCTATGAGCATCAGATAAAAAATTCCCTCCGGTAATGGTTCTGTGTCACCTGGTGCTTTTGGTAATTGAGAACGCAATTCAGGAATCGTGTAGCCACGAAAACGAATTCCTTCATCCGGATCGAGTTTACTGGTTTCTGTTACCATACCGATCATTCCCTTCATCCCACTATACACCTGCTCGATCGTGTATTGTCCGATAACGACATTACCATTCTCTTTTATAAATTCTTTAATGTTACCCGCCATTGGAAGAGCAACTTTGGCAAACGTGTCTTTTAATTTATCTGTTTTCACTATCACTAATTAAAGCGTGAACTTTTATTAAAATTATTTACTTACCGGAATTACTACTTTCTTTTTTTCAGCTCCAAGTTCTAATTCAGGAACGACTAAAAAGATACTGACGATGAAGGCAATTACCAGAAATACCCAAATCAATGTTTGCAGAACCTTTTTGACTTTTGACCTTCTAAAGAACGGTTTTTTCTTTTTAACTTTTAATCTTTTTCTTAATCTGCCGCTTCGGGGTGAGATTTCATAATCACCTGAAGCGAGTTTATCTAATGTGTCCTGGTCCATAATCGAAAAACTTCTTTTTATTACCTGCTTGCAAATTTAAAATCTTTTCCGCCAAATCGTGCACTTGCACCCAAAGCTTCTTCTATTCTCAACAGTTGGTTATACTTTGCCACCCGATCAGATCTTGAAGCCGAACCGGTTTTAATTTGTCCGGTGCAAAGTGCTACAGCCAAATCTGCAATGGTCGTATCTTCTGTCTCTCCGCTACGATGACTCATGACAGTCGTATAACTGTTGTTCTTGGCCATTGTAACTGCTTCAATTGTTTCAGTCAGCGTGCCTATTTGATTCACTTTCACTAATATCGAATTCGCTACTTTTTCTGTGATTCCTCTTTCTAATCTTTTAACATTGGTCACAAAAAGATCGTCTCCAACCAACTGTATTTTATTCCCAACTTTTCCTGTTAACAGTTTCCATCCATCCCAATCGTCCTCTGCCAAACCATCTTCTATTGATACGATTGGATATCGACTTGCCCAATCAGCCCAGAAATCGGCCATTTGAGAAGGCGTTAACCGGTCTCCTGTAGATTTTTTAAAGATATACTTTCCTTCTTTACTATCAAAAAATTCAGATGCAGCAGCGTCTATTGCAATGAAAATATCCTTTCCGGCTGTATAACCGGCTTCTCCAATAGCGTCCAGTACAACTTTTATTGCTTCTTCATTTGACTTTAAATTCGGGGCAAACCCGCCTTCATCTCCAACATTCGTCGACAAACCTTTTTTCTTTAATACTGCTTTGAGATGGTGGAATACTTCTGTTCCCATTCTCAACGCTTCCGAAAACGATTCTGCTCCAACGGGCATGATCATAAATTCCTGAAAGTCTATGCTGTTATCAGCATGTGAACCACCGTTGAGAATATTCATCATCGGTATCGGTAATATATTTGCATCAACGCCTCCTACATAGCGGTATAAATTCTGACCGGTTTCAATGGCTGCTGCTTTTGCAACTGCAAGAGAAACTCCCAAAATAGCATTAGCGCCAAGTTTAGACTTGTTTTCAGTACCATCCAATCGGATCATGGCGGAATCAATCAAGCGCTGCTCCGTAACCGGGTAAGCATGCAATTCTTCATTGATGACTTTATTCACATTGTGAATGGCCTTTAAAACACCCTTTCCGAGGTAACGGGCTTTATCTCCATCCCGTAATTCAACAGCTTCATGCACACCGGTTGATGCACCGGAAGGAACTGCGGCTCGACCAATTACTCCATTGGTCGTAATTACATCTACTTCAATGGTCGGATTGCCACGTGAATCCAAAATCTGGCGGGCATGGATTTGTTCGATTACGCTCATAGGAATTTTTGAAGTTTCAAAAGTAGTTATTCTAAAGAAAACGAGAAGCTTTTTCTTTGAAACGGTCTTACAAAATTAGTATTGAAAGGCGTACATAAAAATCCAGCGTATTTGAAAAACTAATTCTCTAATCCTTGACTAGTAGCGCAATACAAAGTCTTGTTTTAAAAGCTCTTTTTTGAAAAGGACAATACCAAGCCTGTATAGATCAACGCTGACTGTAACGGATGGATGTTTCTTGATATCTTTCCATGCATGTGTCATCTCCCGACTCCAATTGATGTCGTCAAAAATAAATACTGAGTTGTCAGTAATTTTTTCAAGACATTGATTAAAATAGTTCATCGTTGGTTGGTAACGATGATTCCCATCAATATAAACCATGTCAACATACTCTAATTTATTCAAAACCAGAGGCAGCTCTTTGTCAAATTCACCATTTATTGAAACGATGTTTTGTCTTCCGGCCTGTTGAAATGCTTTTTTTGCCAACTGTTGAATAACCGGACAACCTTCTATGGTGTAAATTTTTGACTTTGCTACCGGTGTTGCAAGATACAGGGTTGTAATACCCAGCGAAGTCCCAAGCTCAATGATTGTTTTGGGTTGAAAATGATTCACTAACCGAAATAACAATCGGCCGTACTTAGCTGTGTTTAAACTTTT
>JAYSPU010000007.1:0-6252 GCA_043721935.1 Bacteroidota bacterium
TTGCCAAAATAAAATGCCACTTACATTTAAGTACTATTCACTTTCTTATATTGGAAAAGATCAGTGATGTACTTTTTTGGCAACCCAATCGGCATAAGACATTTCAAATTTTATTTCTTTCGTTCCACTGAGCCCGGCTTCATACCATCCTTGCATACGATAAAAGTTTTCTGCTCTTGTATTCGCACCGGTTCCTAACCAGATCGTGTCTTTTGTTTGTTGAAAATACCAGTCCAGTAATAATTCGAGAAGATGTTTACCGATACCTTTCTTTTCATAATTGAAATCTATGAAAAGCGCCCATACATTCTTGTCTTTCAAATCTACAATTGAAAATCCAACTACTTCTTCATCAATTTCACACACCCAGCCTTTGCCGCCATTGGTCAAAAATTCTTCACAAATTTTTTCTGTCACCATTTCCGGTCTGGTTAAAATATTTTCCTTCACACTTAACCTGATTTCCATCAGTCGTGGTATGTCGGATATAAGGGCTTCTCTGAATTTCATCGTTGGTGATTATGACTGCAAGGTAAGCATGCTAAACCGAATTAAGTAGAAAGATTCTGTGGAAGATGGAATTCTGTAGGTTTTCAGAGCAGACTTTGATTGGCACGATCATTAGTTAAACGGCTTAAAATCAAGTATTAATTTTGAATTTGAAAGCTGTAACTTTATCAGCTATCCATCCGTCCCATTTATAGGAACATATGACCTCAGCTGAATATAATAATTGTGTCGATGAGCATGCAGACGGGCTTTATCGGTTTATCCTGAAAAATATCAGGGATGAAGACGAAGCACGTGATATTGTGCAGGATACATTTGAAAAAATGTGGAGAAATGTGGCGCAGATTCAGGAAGAGAAATCCAAGAGTTATTTGTTTACAGCCGGTTATCATACCATGATTGACCGCATTCGCCGAAAACGAAAAGTAAGCGATTATACGGAGGTTGTAGAAGAAAGCCTGTATCACACGGAACAGTGGACAGATTTAAGATCAGTGTTGAATGTGGCATTGGAAAAATTATCGGATATCCAGCGATCGGTATTATTACTTAGGGATTACGAAGGATATAGTTATTCTGAAATCGGACAAATAGCAGGATTAAATGAATCGCAGGTAAAAGTGTACATCTACAGAGCAAGATTATTTCTGAAAGAATACATTGGAGCATTAGACAGAGTACTTTAAGTTCAAACAAATAATGAATATTTCAAGAGCTAATTACGAACTCATTTTCATCGATTATGTCGAGGGAAAACTTTCTGCCGCGCAGAAGGAAGAGTTGTATTTGTTTCTTGATTCGAATCAGGATCTGAAAGAAGAGTTTGAGATTTTCACTTCTATTGATATTCCATTTGAAGATCTTACAACTACATATCCGGACAAAGCCGGATTAAAAAAAAACGGAACAACTACTGTTTCCGCTGAACAATTGATAGCTTATTATGAGAATGATCTTTCTTCAGAAGAAAAAACAAGAATTGAGAAAATATTATTAACGGATAAAAAAGCTGCTGTTGAATTTGAGCGAATTCAAAAGTCAAAAATGATTGGTGATTCACAGATTATTTTTGTGAATAAAAACAGTCTGAAGAAAGGTGGAGTCTTATTGAATATTAATCCAGCATTTAAACGATCAGTTGCTGTTGCGGCTTCTTTATTATTGTTAATAGCATCTTACTATCTGTTGCGTTCTGGTCACACTCAGGAGCGAATGACAGCACAAATAAAGATCCCTGTCGTTGCGCCAATTTCGAATTCTACTGTCTCTCAGGAATCTCCTGCAGAAGAGAAAGAAGTTGAAGAAGCTTTGAAAAATGATTCTCAGGTAAATGATAAAAATGATAAAAAAGTTCAGAAACAATTACCATTGCCAGTGTTAAAGACAGATCCAATTCTTATTGCTTCGCATTCACAACAGAAAAAAACTAAACAGGATTCTTCTTTCATTCACAACACTCCTGTTAATCAAACTGTTTTGGTTCAGGCAAAAGAAATTAAGAGCAATGATTCAGTTTCAACTTCTTTACTAAAAAGTCGTTTGGTGAATTTGTTTTTAAATAATGATCCAATAGCATTGATAGCTCCGGCGATTAATTCTCCTGTTTTTTCACAAGAAGAAATAAGGGAATTTGAAGAAATGAAGGCCGGTTCAAAAGATTCGCAGATATCAGGGAATGCATTGATAGCAATGGCGCAGGCTGGACTTGAGAAAGTCGGGAAGCTGACAGATGTAACAGTTGATAAAAAGGACAATGCCGGCGGTAATGCTACAACGTATGCATTAGGAGTTGGGAAGAATTTTTCTATCTCACGAATTGTCGCTCGTTAAAGAATTTATTTCTCATAGAAAATATTCAAACAAATAAAAAAGTTAAACGCCCTGTAACATATCCGATTGTTCAGCCGTCCTATTAATATAAAAACAATAGCTCTATGAAACGATTACTCAGCACCGCTTTTATTACACTTTTTTTTATCAGTTCAATTGCACAACAACAAAAATTTTCCAGTATAAAGGTTGAAAGTGCATCTACGATCTACCTGAAACAGGATTCACTCTATTCTGTCCAGAATAAAAATGGTGGAAGTAGTCTGGAAGTGAAGGTTGAGAATGATGTACTTTATCTGACAGGAACTCCCGATGCATCTTATTTGGTAAGTCTTCCATCAATAAAAAAACTCAGCATAGTTGGCTTGGGTACAATTATAGGGCAAAATAGTTTTTCGGGAAATTTGTTGGAGTTGGAAATTAGTGGAAGTGGAAACATTACATTGACCGGCATTTATAATAATGTAAAAGCAACCGTATCAGGAATAGGAAAAATTAATCTGAGTGGTTCAGCGAACGATGCAGATTTTTCACTTCCGGGTTCAGGAAAAATTGACGCTTCCGGAATGAAAATTCAACGCTGTAATGTCAATATAAGTGGAATGGGAAAATGTTTGGTAGATGTTTCATCAGAATTGAATGCAAATATCAGCGGAACAGGTTCTGTTTCTTATAAGACAGCCCCAAAAGTGTTGAATCAAACAATTACCGGAGCAGGAAAGATTAAATCCATGGATTCAACAACTGTTTCCTCTAGAGATACAACCAGATTGAATATTGGAAAAACAGAAGTTTTATTTATTAGTCCGAATAGAACAAAAAAAGACAAGAAGACTTCAAAACCAATTTGGGCAGGATTTGAATTAGGGCTGAATTCATATTTAGACAGGTCAGGAAGTTTTTCTCTTCCGGCCGGATTAGACAATTGGGATTTGCGTCAGGAGAAATCAGTTTCTGCTGCATTGAATTTTTATCAAAAGGATATTCAGTTTGGGAAGAGTAATGTTTGGTTATTCACAGGACTTGGAATCACCTGGAATAATTATCGCTTCGATAACAATGTACACCTGGCACAAGGAAATGTAACTTCAGCCCTTAGAGATACTTCTTCTTCCATCACGTATCTTAAATCAAAGTTAACGATGAGTTATTTGACTGTTCCGGTGATGCTAGAGTTTTTTACGAGCAAAAATGAAAAGAAAGCCTTCCATTTAGGAGCCGGAGCAATGCTCGGATTGAGAATAGGGTCGCATACAAAACAAAAAATTGAAATCGATGGAGACATTAAAAAATTGAAAGCACATGAGAGTTTCAATTTAAATCCTTTCCGTTATGGATTCAGAGTAGCTGTTGGATATGGAAAATTTAATCTCTTCGCCGACTACTATGCATCTACACTATTTAAAGATAATAAAGGTCCGGTTTTATATCCTGTAAATGCAGGGATTACAATAGCAGGATTTTAAAATTAGATCCTTCAGATTACCATTTCAACCTTCTCAGGTTATTGATATCAATTGAATTAGTATTTCGGTAAATCATCGTCAAGATTGCTAATCCTACAGCGACTTCTGCTGCGGCTACAGCCATAATGAAAAAGACAAATACTTGTCCGGCTGCATCTGATAAGTAGGTCGAAAAGGCTGCAAGTAATAAATTGACTGCATTGAGCATTATTTCTATACACATAAAAATGATGATGGCATTCCGGCGAAACAAAACTCCGAGAACACCGATGCAAAATAAAAGAGTACTAAGCAGGATGTAATGTTGTATAGGGATGATTTGGAAAATCTGATTCATTTTGAATTAATTAATTTCTTTTTTAGCTAACATAACAGCACCTACCATGGCCACAAGAAATAAAATGGAGGATATTTCAAACGGCAACATAAAATCCTGATACAATGTTCTTCCTAATGATTGAATAGAACCAACCTGTACTGCATTTACCGGAGCTGTAACGGAAGCATTTCGCAATGCACCTACTAATACAATCATTAAAGCGCCACCTGAAACAGTAGCTGCTACTTTTGACCATTTATCTTTATGAGGTTCAACATTGGCATTCAGATTCAACATCATGATGACATAAAGGAATAATACCATGATTGCTCCGGCATAAACGATGATGTGAACTGCAGCTAAAAACTGAGCGTTTAACAACACATAATGACCTGCAATGGCAAAGAAAGTAATGATCAGATATAATATACTGTGAATTGGATTTTTGGAAATTACAACCATCATTGCTGATAGAATCGCAAGGAAGCTGAGAAAGTAAAAAGTGTAGAGCAACATGTTATTTAGTATTTTGTTTTGAAAGAGACTTATATTTCTGACTCCTTCTTATATTCCTGTTGAATATTATTTAAGCGTGTTATGAGACAAACTTTTATCGGTTTTAAATTTCAATACTTCTTCTGTTTGGCGTTTAGATACATCGATACGTTCATCTGCTTTTTCTACGAGCTTATCTTTGCCATAAATAAATTCACTGCGTTCAAAAGAAGTAGGAACCAATTTGTCCGTTAAAAAGATTGCTTCTTTAGGACATGCTTCTTCGCACAATCCACAGAAAATGCAACGGAGCATATTGATTTCATAAACCGATGCATATTTTTCCTCACGGTATAATTTTTCTTCTCCACGATTACGTTCCGCAGACGTCATGGTAATCGCTTCCGCAGGGCAAGCCAACGCGCACAGTCCGCAAGCAGTACAACGTTCGGCACCGTTTTCGTCAAGCTTTAAAACATGTTGACCGCGATACACAGGAGCAAATGAGCGCTGCTCTTCGGGGTATCGAATGGTTACTGACTTTTTAAAGAAATGTTTGAGTGTAATCCGCATACCATTCAGAATGGCAGGCAGGTAAATTTTTTCCATGAAGGTGAGTTCCTTCTTGACTACAACTTTACTTCTATTGGTTAACTGCATGAGTATCGTTATTAATTATCCGAGTCGTCCTGAGAAATACATCCAGGCTCCGGTAATAAAAATATTTAGTATTGAAAGTGGAATCAGTATTCTCCATCCCAGATGCATGAGTTGATCGTAACGGAAACGAGGCAGTGTCCAACGAATCCACATGAAAAAGAAAATAAAGAAGAATATTTTTCCCAATAAGAATGCTGTTCCTATCATGCTCAGCCAATTCGGATCATGAATGAATCGACCGATGAATGGCATGTTGTATCCGCCGAAATAAAGCGTGCTGATCACTGCTGCAGAAATAAACATATTGATATACTCTGCGAACAGGTAGAATCCTAGTTTCATCGAGCTGTATTCGGTGTGATAACCGCCGACCAATTCTGTTTCGCATTCAGGAAGATCGAAAGGAGCTCTGTTCGTTTCTGCAAATGCACAGATCAGAAAAATAAAGAAACCGAGTGGTTGAATAAATATATTCCAGTGTGCGCCTGGTTGTTGTTCTGTGATTTCCCTTACACTTAGCGTTCCGGTAGTCATAACTAATGCTATGATGGAAAGACCCATAGCGACTTCATAACTGATCATTTGTGAGGAGGCACGAAGAGCACCGAGTAAAGAGTATTTGTTATTGGAAGCCCAGCCACCAATCATGATTCCGTAAACACCAATGGATACCACTCCGAAAATGTAAAGCAATCCGATATTCACATCTGTTGCCTGAATAGGATAAAAAGTGCCATCAATGGTAAGTCCTTTTCCCCAGGGAATAACAGCACTTGTCATACAAGCAGTTAGCATTGCCAGACTCGGTCCCAGAATGAAGAGGAATTTATTTGATACATCAGGAATGATTTCTTCCTTCATGAACATTTTTACTCCGTCAGCCAACGGTTGCAGTATTCCAAATGGTCCTGCACGATCCGGACCAATACGATCCTGCATGAAAGCTGCTACTTTTCGTTCTGCATAGGTTGA
>JAYSPU010000008.1:0-5950 GCA_043721935.1 Bacteroidota bacterium
TTTCTAAAAAGTGGTGGATCAACTGATACGAAGGTTTATGAATTTCAAATCAGCATTTTTGAAAATCCAATTGAAAAACACCGCGGTATACATGTCTGCTACGTGAAGTCGTATGAAAAAAGTCTGATGAATACTTTTGAATCGATCAAATCGGATTTGTTGAGATACAATCAAAAACTTCCAAACCCTGCCGCTTTTGTTATTGAAACGGAATTTTGTATCCCATTTGAGGAGACTTTTTTGCCGCTTGCAAAGCGTGTGATTGTCAAACGGATCGCTGCTGCTTAAATTTCTTTTTTGCCTTTTCCTGCAAGCGTTACGGATAAGAAAAAAAAAGTTTTGACAATTCGGTACGCTAACCAGGATTTTAAATCCATCCAGTAATTTTTACGCAATAATCGGTATTCATCCGTTATTTCTGTGCATTGTTTTTTCAGAATTTCATTAAGTCGCTCTGTTAATGACTGACTAAATTCCGGATCGTCTATGTCTACGTTTAGTTCAATGTTACTATAAGTACTCAGGTTGTTCATATCGTAGGAACCAATAGTCGTCCAGCTTTTGTCGACAATCATTATTTTTCCGTGAACATTCGATAAATCGTAACTGAATAGCTGAATGTTGTTTTCTATCAACCATTTGTATAGATAACGTCTGGCGTATACCATCAGTTTGACATCGGAATCCTCTGCTGTTAATACTTTTATTTGTACTCCTCTTTTAATGGCATTTTTTAGTAGTCGCCGTGTTTTACCACCTGGTAAAAAATATCCTCCTACAATGGTCAGGGATTTTTGTGCTGCACGGATTCCTTCCCTGTAGCTTAAGGCTATTTCATTCAGATTGAATATAAAGTCATTCCTGCGAACACGAATGCGGCTGAAACGTCCTTCACCTTCCAACTTGTCGACAGGAATTTTGGTAATAGCTTGTCGGTTTCTGTATCCGAGCCAATAGCGCCGACAAACCATCTGAAGTTTTCTGCTCGCTTCTCCTCGTATTACAACCGCAAAATCCAACCAGGCTTTGGATAAAGGCATGTCGTTGTAATTATCTGACAGATTAATTCCTCCGACAACTGAAGTAAAGCCGTCGATGACGATTATTTTTTGATGTAAGCGACGTCCAATGTGAAACCTGCCATTATTAAAAAACACGCCATATTTTCGAATCATTATTCCTGAAGCAACTAGTTTGCGTTGCACTGCTGATCCTAGCTTCTGAGAACCAAAAGCATCAATTAGTACATAGATCTTTACCCCTTTAGCAGCCGCTTCGGTAAGCGAATCAAGGATTCTTTGTCCTGTTGTATCTGTTGAAAGAATGTAGGTTTGCAGATGAATTTCAAATTGCGCGGAACGAATCAGTTCCTCCAATTTATCGAAGAAGAGCTGACCGCTCTCAAAAAAATCCACACGATTTCGAAGTGAATAGTTACGACTTTTTATCTTTTTACCTTGACTCACCTTTTCGATGGTTGATTACTGGAAACTTTATTCGATCAAAGTTCTCAATGATTGAATATGCCAAGTTACTCGCTTTTTTACAATTGGCCATTCAAATCAGAACCTGTTAAATTTTATTTTTTCAGGTTAAAAAAATAGTACATTTGTATACTTGTCATTGCCTTAAAGTATGTCAACCAACGAACAGTTATTTTCTCAACTTCTTTATATTTTTTATTCCTCAGCCATGGTTGCATTGGGGAAGTTAAAAAATCCTGCTACAGATAAAATTGAAAGAAATCTGGATCAAGCAAAGCAATCCATTGATATGATGGAAATGCTTAGAGATAAAACGAAAGGAAATTTGTCAGATCAGGAGCATCGGATGTTGGATCAGTTTTTAACAGATCTGCGGTTGAATTATGTTGATGAACGAAACAAAGAATCGGTAAGCTCCTAAATATCCAATCTCCCACCTATGGATTTAAATGAGGTCAACAAATCTGACTACCAGGAACAAGGCCCCAGAAAAGGTATTGTTATTATTGTTATTACTATCCTTTTAGGTACAAATGGATTGTTGTTATGGCAATTTTTTGATAAAAAGAATCGGTTGGACATTGCCAATCAGCAGGTGATGACAACGACAGCTGAGAAAGATGCTCTTCAAATGCAACTTAATCAGTTTAAAAATGAGTACGAAAAGCTTAAATCAGAAAATTCCGGCTTACAAAATCAATTATCAGAAAAAGACGAGCAAATAAAAGCCAAAGTTGCTGAAATCCAAAAGCTCATTCTTCTTGGTGGTCCGGCTCAAATTGCACGGGCAAAAGCGGAGCTTGCAAAGCTCAAAGAAATGAATGACGTTTTCGTTTCTCAAATAGACTCACTGAACAAAATAACAGCAGAGCTTCAAGCTCAAAATCAAACACTTTCAACAGACCTTACCCAGGAAAGATCTCGCAATGAGAACCTTTCTGCCGAAAATTCCCGTTTGTCGTCTAAAGTGATTGCAGGATCTGTGTTAAAGGCTTTGAACGTGACCACTGAAGGTGTAAAGATGAAGAGTAATGGTTCTGAAATCGTGACGAATAGGGCCAAACAGATTCAGAAAATGAAAACCAAGTTCATCCTTTCGGAAAATAAAGTAATTGACAGAGGACCGGTTGATATTTACTTACGCGTTATTGGACCGGATGGTCATGTTATGACGTCTAATCAGGAGACAATTAAAGTGAATGCTCAGGATTTACTGTTTACAACCCGTCAAACGGTAGAATATAATAATACTGATACCAACGTTGAAGTAGTTCTGGCAAAAGGATCTAATTTTGCCAAAGGAAAATATAACGTTGAGATTTATCATTCAGGAGTACTGATTGGGAAATCGGTAATCGATCTGAAATAACAGTATTACTGACTGTACAAGGAACACGTATCAGCAATTGACTTTTTTATTGGAATAAATTCTTGCGGGAGTATCGATAAGATCTTCGTATTCGAATAGTGCCAACTTTCCATGCTGTTTTGTGCCGTTTCTTTCGTGATTAATCCTTTTTTACGAAGTATAAATTTCAATACACGATGCAAGCGCCAAACGAGATTGGCCATCCAGGGTTTAGCTTCGATGGAAGGTCGCTTTTTGTTGAAGCGATCTGCAACTTCAAAGAAGACTTCTTTGTAGGTTAAATTTTCTGCACTGATGATAAACCGCTCGCCGGATACTTGTTTTTGAATTAGTCCGATTGCACAGCGTGATACATCGCGGACATCTACAAAACCGGTTTTTCCATTGGTATAAAAAGGTAGTCCTTTATATATATTTGAAAAAATCTGTCCACTGCCTGAAGTCCAGTTACCCGGACCGAGGATGATTGATGGATTGATGATAACAGCATTCAATCCTTCTTCTATTCCACGCCATACTTCACGCTCAGCACCATACTTACTAATTGCATAGATGGAGTTTAAGGAAGAAGTTTTCCAATGGTTGTTTTCGTTTATTTCATGCTCCATTGGCGATCTGCCTAATGCTGCAACTGAACTTAAATGGCAAAACTGTTTTGTTTTTTTATCCAATGCCAGGTTCACCATGTTAGCTGTCCCTGTTACATTTATTTTTTGCATTATAGATCGTTCGGCCGGATCAAATGAGATAAAGGCTGCACAATGATAGACGGTTTTAATATCTTGAAATGCGGCTTCTAATGAAAAAAGATCAAGAACATCGCCAGTTACCCAGTCAATCAATTGAAGTCTGTTCGAATCGGTATGGAAGATTCGATTCAGGATTTCATCAGAACTCGTCTCTCTTCGCAATGCTCTTACCCGTTGACCGGATGCAGCAAGATCGAATAAAAGTTGAGCTCCAACCAAGCCCGTACCACCGGTTACTAATATCATGGGGTAAAGATAAGAGGGAAAAGAGAATTACGGAACGAAAGGGTAGGACTTCATCAGTATACTGTATACCGTATCTTGACAAAGTATCAGGCGATTTGTTTCTATAAGCTATAAGATAGTAACATTGAGGATTCAATACAGCATTCATATTTCATATAGCCGCAGATTAGTTATTTATGATATTTTTGCAGCGGAATAAATTCAATCGATGAAAAATTTTGTAGAGGAATTGCGATGGAGAGGAATGCTCCACGATATGATGCCGGGTACAGAGGAGTTGTTAAATAAAGGAATGGTCAAAGGCTACATCGGTTTTGATCCGACAGCTGATTCATTAGGAGTTGGTAATCTGGTTCAGATCATGACCTTGTTGCATTTTCAAAATGCCGGTCATAAACCGGTGGCATTGATTGGTGGCGCGACGGGAATGGTTGGTGATCCGAGTGGAAAATCGCAAGAGCGGAATTTGTTGAACGAAGAAATGCTTCAGCATAATTTGGCTTGTCAGAAGAAACAATTGGAGAAATTTCTTGACTTTAATTGTGGTGAACGTTCTGCTGAATTGGTAAATAATTATGATTGGTTTAAAAATTTTTCCTTTTTAGATTTTATCCGTGACGTAGGCAAGCACCTGCCTATTAATTATATGTTGGCAAAAGACTCTGTACAAAAACGAATGGAAACCGGCATGTCGTTCACTGAATTCTCTTATCAGTTAGTACAAGGCTATGATTTTTATTACCTCTGGAAAAATCATGGAATCATGCTTCAAATGGGTGGCTCAGATCAATGGGGAAATATTGTCACTGGTACTGAATTGATCAGACGGAAGGATGGAGGAGAAGCATTTGCATTGACTACACCATTAATTAAAAAGGCTGACGGAACAAAATTCGGAAAAACAGAAGGTGGAAATGTGTGGTTAGATCCTAAAAGAACATCGCCTTATCAGTTTTATCAATTCTGGTTGAATGCTTCCGATGAAGACGCAGCTAATTACATACGGATTTTTACGTTGAAGACAAAAGAACAAATTGAATCTTTAGAGGAGGAACATAAAAAGTCTCCAAATCTCCGACTTTTGCAAAAAGAATTAGCTCAGGAAATTACTATTCGTGTTCATTCGGAAAAAGATTATCTGACAGCACAGGATGCATCTCAATTACTATTTGGAAAAGGAACAACAGAGGGATTAAAAAATCTTTCAGAGGAGGAATTGCTTGAAATTTTTGAGGGTGTTCCGAAAATGATAATTGATAAAAGCGAATTGACAGAAGGAATAAATATCGTTGAATTTCTGTCTGATAAAACGCAAATATTTCCTTCCCGCGGTGAAGCACGTAAAATGCTGCAAGGCGGAGGTGTCTTTATCAATAAAAACAAAGTCGAGAATCCTGAACAAGTAATTACAACATCGGATGTAATTACCGGTAAATATTTACTCGCTCAAAAAGGTAAGAAGAATTACTTCCTTATCATAGTGCAATAGCAGAGATTAGGCTGTATATTTTTTCAAAGTTTAAATGAAAAAAACACACAAACAGATCGGATTAAATACTAATTAATGCTGTTGCAACATCTAAATTCCAGTTGTTCAGACTTAAGGAAACTAATCGTTTGTTTTCTTATCCATTTTTTGAAACAACAGTGCAATTCCGACAACGATCGCAATAGCAAAGAGGAAATTAATTCCCAATTGGACATAATCATCCGGCTTCAGGCCACCCAACCGCTTCTTCACTATATATAGAGAAATTAAACTTCCTGCGGTAACAGAAATTAAAATGATAATTAACCTTCTTTTTTTTGATATCATTAGTATTAGGTACGGATTTTTGACAAGATAAATTTATGAATAAATATTTTTTCAAATTTAATATAGAATACACACCATTGTTGGCATACTTAATTTAATTTTGTGCTTTACACTTACACTTTTAATTTCTTCCTTATGATCAATCATGAAGTTTGCTTAAAACTCAATACTGACGCTGCTTTCACCAAGATTTATTGTTCGTTAGCCAAAATAAAAAAGAATAGCATTGTAAGCAGTTTAATTTTTCGCAATTAAGTCGTAAGATTGCCTTTTAGTTTACTTAAGC
>JAYSPU010000009.1:0-1903 GCA_043721935.1 Bacteroidota bacterium
CCATCCAGCATGGCGCAACCGATTTTAAAGGATTCGCCTTTAAATGAATAGCCGGCTGAAACGGCCTGAGCAAATTGTTCTTTGTTTGGCATGTTGTAAAACTAAAGAAAACTAAGGAAATCACCTATAAAACATATTATAAGCAAGAAGTTTAATCAAGTTGAAATTCAGCGGATCAAATACTGTATTTTCGCGCCATGAATGCGTTGAAAGTTTTACAGGATTATTTCGGATTTGAACAATTTCGCCCCGGGCAAAAGGCTATTGTAGATGCAGTAATTGCAAAAAAAGACAGTTTGGTATTGATGCCTACAGGTGGCGGGAAATCGGTTTGTTATCAGGTGCCGGCCTTGGTGTTTGATGGAATCACCGTGGTTATCTCTCCTCTCATTGCATTGATGAAAGATCAGGTTGATGCGCTACGATTAAATGGTGTCAATGCAGCATATTTGAATTCTTCTCTCGATTTATCGTCACAAGAACAATTGATGCGAGCCATTCAGAATGGTGAAATCAAATTACTATACATAGCACCGGAAAGATTGAGTGCAGGAATGAATACATTTATTTCATTCTTACAATCAGTCCCGATTTCGCTTTTTGCAATTGATGAAGCACATTGCATTTCACATTGGGGACATGATTTTCGCCCCGACTATCTGACACTCTCAAAATTAAAGACCGCATTTCCACATGTACCGATGGTAGCATTAACAGCAACAGCTGATAAACTCACCCGAGCTGATATTGTTACAAAACTGAATCTTCACCAACCGAAAGTATTTGTTTCCAGTTTTAATCGGGCCAACATTCGTTATTCCGTCGAAGACAAAGAAGATTACCTATACAAAATAATAGATTTCATTAATGCACATAAGAATGACTCAGGAATTATCTATTGTCTTTCCCGACAAAACACAGATGACCTTGCAGATCGATTAAATGAAAAAGGATTTAATGCATTGTCCTATCACGCCGGACTGGATGCAGCAACCCGAAATGATCGTCAGGAAAAATTCAAACGTGATGAAGTAAAAATAATGGTAGCTACGATTGCATTCGGAATGGGAATTGACAAATCGAATGTGCGTTATGTCTTACACTCCACTCTTCCAAAGAACATTGAAAGTTATTATCAGGAAACCGGTCGTGCAGGTCGAGATGGATTACCGGCTCAGGCAATTTTGTTTTATAGCAGTGCAGATGTTATGAAGTTGAAAAACTTTGCAGCTGTAGAAGGCAATAAAGAGCAAACCAGAATCATGCTGGAAAAGCTCAACAAGATGGTAGACTTTTGCACAGCAACAACTTGCCGGCGGAAATATCTGTTAAATTATTTTGATGAATCCTTTACTTCTCCTTGCAACAACTGTGACGTCTGTTTGGGAACGAATACAGCGATGGAACAATTCAATGGAACTATCATTGCACAAAAAGCAATTTCAGCGATCATCCGACTGAAAGAAAAATTCGGTGCGGGCTATGTAATTAATTTTTTGAAAGGATCCGACTCAGCAAAAATCAAGGATGAACACCGACACCTCCCAACATTCGGGCGCGGATCAGAATATTCTGCTGATGAATGGAAAAATTATTTCCGTCAATTGACTGAGAACGGATATATTGAACCGTATGGTGATTATGGAGTATTGCGTGTAACAGAAAAAGGAAAAGCAGTTGCATACAGAGAAGCAACGGTTATGATGTACGAAGTCAAGAAAAAGAAAACTGCCCGGGCTGAACGAAAAGGAAAATATTCAGACGAGCCATTGAGTACGGATTACGATCAAAAATTGTTTGAAGAACTACGTTTGCTCCGACTGGAATTGGCACGCATGGAAAATGTTCCGCCATACGTAATCTTTAATGATCAGACATTGGTTGAATTATCCATGTATATTCC
>JAYSPU010000010.1:0-9309 GCA_043721935.1 Bacteroidota bacterium
GCTGTTATCCGATCAATTATCGACACAATGATCAAGTCAGGTCAAAATGTTTTGCAAGGTTTGATAGTTGTTGCTAAATTGGCGACTGAATAGTTACCAGTATTTTAATGGGTGGCAAGACGGCTATGGCGCATTTACTTATTCAATAGAAGCAAAAGACAATCTGATTGAATATGTGAAAAATCAAGAAGCACATCATCACAAAAAATCTTATAAAGAAGAGTTGATTGAATTTCTAAAAGTACACGGAGTAGAGTATGATGAAAAATATTTGGAATAAAATTGTTCAACCCCTATCGCGGTTGGTATGTATGGTGTTTTCTTCGTGTTTCACACGGTGTTATTTGAGTTCAAGCCCTTCGCTTATACAATCTCAATAAACTTCAAACCGGATTACTGAGATGCAATCAAGAATGAAATTCCCTTAGAATGAAAACCTCATGAAGTAAATTCCATTCTTGATTTCAGTGAATATTAACGATCACAAAAATATTTGTTCACTATTTTTTCTAGTCAAATTCGTTCGATACAATTATTGACTTCACATACTTCGCACCTTCATTCGTAACCGTCACCAAATATACTCCATTTCTGATTTCAGAAAGGTCAATTTCATTTATTCCTTCTTCAATGTGTTTGGTTAAAATCAATGCTCCTGTATAGCTGAAGATTTCGAGTTTCCCTTCAGGTGCTTGGATATAAAATATACCTGTAGAAGGATTTGGAAAAACCCGGAAAACTTCTTCGCCAGTTTCAGATGTAGATGCGGTCTTCAGATAGAATGGATTGGCCGGCATGCAGGGAACAGAAACGGAAATGACATTGGATGTTCCTAAACATTGTGCTGAATTATTGGCAATACAACGGTAGTTCCCTCTGAGGTTTGCTGTAAAACTTGAATTAGTTGATCCGGGAAGAAGTGTATTGAAACGATACCATTGCCATGCTGATAGTCCTGCAGATGAATTCAAAGTAACACTGTCGCCCTGGCAAAAAGATGTTGGTCCGGTTGCCGAAATGGTAACTACCGGAAGCGGACTGATTGTTAAATTAGTTGTAACGATACTATCGCATCCTGAAATTGCTTGTAATGAATCGGTGTATGTTCCAACTACAGAATAAGTATTTGTTCCTACCGTATATGTTTGTCCGAAACAGATAATGGAATTTGTTATAAACTGTGTTGGTGTCACTCGAATATATGCTGAACGAAGCAAGCTGTCGCAATTGCCGCTACTGTTACAGGCAACTAACTTAATGGAATATATTCCGGGAGCAGAGTAAATATGCGATGGATTAGCAACAGACGAA
This sequence comes from Bacteroidota bacterium, assembly GCA_043721935.1. Taxonomy (GTDB): domain Bacteria; phylum Bacteroidota; class Bacteroidia; order AKYH767-A; family 2013-40CM-41-45; genus JADKIH01. Next base: position 1,312 of record JAYSPU010000010.1, read on the forward strand.
GTTGTTCCGTCTCCAAAATCCCACGTATAACTTATGGCATTTGTAGTTGTATTGGTAAATGAAATGATTGCAGGTGCGCAAGCAGTGGTTTGGCTCACTGTAAAATCAGGCGTGATGGGCAAATAGCCGTTGACAATAACACTGAAGTCAACATATTCTCCGCACGCTGAAGAACAACTGTTGGCAATTGAATTTGCACTTCCAATAATCCGAACACGTAATGGTGTATTTAATGTCGCTGTTGGCGGAACAGTGAAAGGCAGAAAAACGGCAGGACAACCGCCTATGTTTCCACTGTATAGTCTTTCATCGGTATCATTTAACACTCCGTCATTGTTCCAATCTATCCATGCACAGGATGTTCCTGAACAATTGGTGGATCCAATTTGTCTTAGTGCATAAGTCAGATTGTAAGAGGAGTCTACTATCAGTTGTGCTTGCCGGGTACATGTTAAATCAATAGCAAATGCTGTAGCGGTTGTAAGGACAGAATAAAAATATCCGGTTTTTTGAACTTGCACTCCTGAAACAAGAATACGTGTGCAAGCTAATGGATAAGCTGTTGGAACACACGATGCAGTAGCAGGCACATATGGATTTTGAACCGATATAACTTGTCTGGCTGTATCAGAACCAAAAGCATTCGTGGCTATTAGTGTTACTGTATAATTTCCTGTACTTGAATAGACATGTGTAGGAGCGTGTGTGTTCGATGTATTTCCATCACCAAAATCCCAGAGGTAGTTGACAGAATTAAATGTTGAATTTGAAAAGACAACACTGGTTGAGCATGTTGTTGTTGGTGTGTAAGAGAAAATTGCTGTTGGTGCAATCGGTGCCATTGACACGGTTAATGAATAATCTTCAATTTCTCCGTCATTTGATCCACCGCCACAGGATGCTGTCAGACTAAAGCTTGAACGATCATAGCCTACACGCATTCGCAATGGTGTATTGAAATTTCGATAGGTCGGTGGAATTGTAATTGTTCCGGTACTTACTCCTGCCGTAAAATAATTGTAGTACACTTTTTCTGAAGGTAAGAATGTCCCACTCGTGTCGTAATCAATCCATACGGCACACCAACCGGGATCACTTGATGAAATAGAAATCGTATATGTATTTCCAACAAGAACATTCGTATTCATCTGACAAGCGTAATTTGAATAATGTCCAACATTATATGCACTTGTATTGTTAATCGTGTTGAATGTAACATTTGTAATTCCTGCTGAATAGCTTCCGGTTGGCGAACAAGCAGCCTTTGGTCCTCCGATGAGCGGAGTAAAGGTGGAATATACTATTGTTGAATCTGTGAAACAGCCACTAACTTTTGTTGCAATGACATTATAAACTGTTGGTGATGATACAACGACGGTAGAAATAAAAGTCAACGTGCCACCATTTCCATTCTGCAAATTTCCAATGTTCGAATAGCCTTGCCGAAATCGATACGTAACACCATTGAGAGAATTTGGTATTATATACTTGGCTACATTTCCTGAACAATTTGAAGAAGGCATGGATTGCATTGAAAAATTTAATGTTGTGTGACCGACTACTGTAATTGCTTGAGAAATAGTTACCGATCCGTTACTATTTGAAACCGTTAATGAAATAGTGTGTGTGCCCTGACTGTTTAGTTTCATTCCTGCTGAATACTGTGAGCCGAAAATTGTATTATCAATTTTCCAACTATATGTATAACCCGGAACTGCTGCAGTTAAATTTCGTGGTAACAGACTATCGCCTTTGCAATAATATGTTCCTCCCGGTAAAGAAAATTGTGGAATTGGTAATGTTGGAATGCCGCTGAAATTATTTGTTCTGATGACATATCCTGAATCACCAACAGCAATACCGGAGGAAGAGTTTAAAAAACTCATCATCTGAATTTTTTGATAGGTGTTCAATATATATTTCTCCCAGCTTTGTCCGCCGTCAACTGATTTATATAAACCATTGTATCCTGATACCAAAACTGTATCTTCACTAATAGCATAGACAACTCCCAGTGTATTGAATGGCAATGGTAATCGTGTATAAGTTTGTCCGGCATCAATAGATTTATATAAAGTGTCAGTATATTCTAATCCTGCATAGATTGTATTTTGCTTACAACTCAACGAATGAAAAGTTCCGTTAATAGTTAAGCGAGTCCAGGTAAGTCCTGCATCGATTGATTTTAAAATAATATTTGTTCCAACTGCGATAACGGTTGTAGCGTTAAGAAATGTTACATCGTTAATCAAATTTGTTGTACCCGAAGAAACAAATGTCCAGGTAGCACCGAAATCTGTACTTCTTCCAATGCGACCTTTATTGCCAACAGCAATACAAACAGCGCCGTTCCTGTCAATAGAATTTATATAACGAGGTATGCCTCCGGAATTATTAAGGGATGCCCAATCCCAATTTGCACCGGTGTTTGTGGTTCGAAGAATCACTTCTGAATTACCGAGATAAAAATATCCTGTTGCCAGAGCAGTAGTAGAATTGATGAGTTCAATATCATTCATGTTCCCGACTATTGAACCGGAAAAAGAATCAAGGATTGGATTGACTACTGTCCATGTCGTGCCGTTATTGTTTGTGCGTATGAATTGGTTGAATGAGCCAATCCAAATGTCATTCGTACTGAAATAGTTTACTGAATATAAATCTTGTGTAGTATTTACATTCACCGTAATCCATTGAGCTGAAGAAGGAATGAAACTTACGATCCAAAAAAGGAATATAAAAATACTTTGTTTTTTATTGCTATGAAGAAAAGAGTGGCTAATCGATCTCCATAAAAATTCGTATTTATTTTTTCTATTCATTTGAAAACAGGTAACGAATATTTTTAAAACTAATTTGTGTAAATACTTGATTAAATGTAATTGCTATGTTTTGGAATTTTTTCAGCTTTGTGTTATTATAAAATTGCAAATTAATTGAATTGCCAATGCTCTTCCTGAAGTTCATTTAGAAAAAGCTCTTTTCTCTATATTTAATTACCCTTAATGAATACTTCAGCAAAATATGAAATTTGTTTAAAGTGTACTATTTATAGTCAATCCATTAACACTAAAAAACGACTCAACTAATCAGGTCGAATCCTTTTGATTTAACCGACAGGATTTGCTATCTTTCAATCCATCAATTTTATATTATACAATCACACTTATGAAAAAACAACTTTTAATGTTTAGTATGCTAACCGTATTCGGAATGGCTGCTTGTACAAATTCTGAGAAAAAAGAAGTAAAACAAGAAGAACAACCCGCATCTTCAACTTCGGCTCCAGCTCCGGCTTCAGGACAAGAAGATGGAACTACCATTAAAGTAAACAATGATGGTGTCAGCGTTGAAAGCAAAGACGGAAGTAAAAAAAGCAATGTTAGTATTTCTAAAGATAGTACAAGTATTGAAATTTCAAGACCGAAGTAGGTTGTTAGTGATCAGCGATCAGCGATCGCGTCTTATCGCTGATCATCTGTCAATAAATTACGAAGCCCATTTTTCTGATCGCTCATCGCTCATCGCGAAATTGGAAGCCCATTTTACTGATCGCCGATCGCTCATCGCTGATCACTAATTTATCAATCCTTGAAACAAATGAATCGATGGTTGAATAATTCATTTCTTATCAGTTTAGCATTGCTTCTTTTTTCATTCGACCTACCGGCAGGTTGGTTTAAGGCGGGGAGTCAACCGAAGAGCTATGAAATGGGAATTGACAAAGGAGCCGGGCAGGATGAAAAAAATGCTGCTACTATTAAATCGACCGCTAAGAAAATAAACGGCTTCGGAACACTTATGCAGGAATGTTTGCCTGATAAATTTCTTGGCAAAAGAATTCGCATGAGTGGTTATGTAAAATCAAAAGACGTTAAGGATAAAGCCGGACTTTGGTTGCGAATTGATCAGGCTGATTCAAAGAAGCCTTTGTCATTCGACAATATGCTTGATCGTCCAATCACTGGAACTACAGACTGGGAAAAATATGAAATCATATTGAATGTCCCTTCCAATGCTTCGATGATTGCCTACGGTGCATTACTGGTGGGAACAGGACAAATATGGTTTGATAATCTAACGTTTGAAATTGTTGACGCTACTATTCCTGAGACAAGAAGTGTGATGCCTGTTAAGGAACCGACGAATCTTGATTTTGAAAAATAGATCGTTGAAGTTGGCGATGAGCGCAAAGAGTATTTATTATTTTTTACTGAAAAAATGTTTGAAAGAAACTTTTAATACTCCTAATCCATAGATGGAGCTGCGTTTGAAATTAATGGACGATGCTTCGTCAAAGTATTTTGTAGGGCAGGTGATTTCGGCAATTTCAAAACCGGCTTTGAAAATTTGGGAGATCATCTGATTGTCAAAAATAAAATCGTCAGAGTTTGCATGGTAGTCTATTCCTTTTAATACTTCCTTTGAAAAAGCGCGGTAACCGGTGTGGTATTCCGATAATTTTTGTCCGAGGAGAATATTTTGTGTTAAGGTCAAAAAGCGATTGGCAATGTATTTATATAAAGGCATACCGCCTTTCAATGCGCCTTTTCCAAGAATACGACTTCCGAAAACAACAGGATACAAATCATTTGCAATAAGCCAGGCCATCGATGGAATCAACTTCGGTGTGTATTGATAATCCGGATGAAGCATGATGACTATGTCAGCTCCTATTTTCAAGGCATGATCATAACAGGTTTTTTGATTGCCACCGTAACCGCGGTTGTGATCGTGACGAATAATATGTTTGATTCCTATGCGTGCTGCAACTTCTGAGGTGTCATCTTTACTGAAATCGTCAACTAAAATAACATCGTCGACAAGATCGAACGGAATTTCACTGTATGTTTTTTCAAGCGTTTTAGCGGCGTTATACGCCGGTAGTACGACTACAATTCGTTTGTCTTTAAGCATAATCCGGCTCCTAAGATATAAAATTACTCTTTGCGTCCTTTGCACTCTTTGCGTTTAAAAATCCCATTATTATATTCCCCTTTTGAACTGTATCTTCGTCTCCTTACCATCCGCATATGAAAAAAGCAGCCCTTCTTCTCCTTGTTCTTTCTTCGATAAAATTATTTGCTCAATCCGACTCCGTTATATTTCGTGCCATCTATACCGATGAATTAGTGAACGGAAAAGGATACGATTGGCTCAGAGAACTTTCCGTCGACATTGGTCCGCGACTTAGCGGTTCGGCAAGTGCTGCAGAAGCGGTACGCTGGGCTGCAAAAAAAATGAAAGAAGCAGGGGCCGATACAGTGTATTTTCAGCAAGTCACTGTTCCAAAATGGGTGCGAGGCGATAAAGAATTCGGATCGATTGTAGAGAAAAGTGGAAATAAAACAGAGGTGCCTATTCTTGCATTGGGAAATTCTGTTGCAACAAATTCAGACGGACTCTTTGCATCCGTTATTGAAGTTCATGACTTCGACGAATTGAAAAAATTAGGAAAAGAAAAAATCAGCGGCAAAATTGTTTTTTATAATCATCCATTCAAAGAAGGATTTATCAACACCTTTGATGCATACGGTGAAGCTGTTGGTTATCGGTGGGCAGGTCCGTCGGAAGCATCCCGATTTGGTGCTGTCGGAACCATTTGTCGGTCGATGACAAATATCAACGATGACCATCCGCATACAGGTGCCATGCATTACAACGATTCATTGCCGAAAATTCCGTGTTGTGCAATATCTACAAATGCTGCTGACTTACTCAGCAGAATATTGCGGGCAGATAAGGAAACGAAATTCATGATGAAGATGAATTGCCAGATGATGGATAGTGTGCAATCGTATAATGTAATCGGCGAAATAAAAGGAACAACGCTTCCTGCTGAAATTGTTGTTGCCGGCGGACATTTGGATTCATGGGACAATTGTCACGGTGCTCACGACGATGGAACGGGAATCGTTCATACAATGGAAGTATTCAGAATATTCAAAGCGGTTGGAATTAAACCAAAGCGAACCATTCGGATTATTGCTTTTATGAATGAGGAAAATGGATTACGTGGCGGGAAAACATATGCTGCGGAAGTGCTGCGTAAAAAAGAAAAACATGTTGCAGCAATTGAAAGTGATGCCGGCGGATTTTTACCTTTAGGATTTGGTTGTGAAATGGATGATGAGAAACGAATTAAATTTTTATCCTGGGCTCCTTTGTTCTTACCGTATGGACTTTACGATTTTGGAGGCGACGGCGACGGCGCCGATATCAGTCCGCTTAAAGACATTCCACGTCTTGGATTAAAAGTTAATTCACAACGCTATTTTGATTACCATCATTCAGCAACAGATACTTTCGACAAAGTAAACAAACGCGAGCTGCATCTCGGTACTGCATCGATGGCTGCGATGATTTATTTGTTGGGGATGTATGGATTGTAATAACTGTACACTGTTTACTGTAACTGTATACTGTGCACAAAAACAGTACACTGTATACAGTAACAGTTAACTGTGCACAAAAAGAGTTTACAGTAACAGTGTACTGTGCACAGAATGCAAACTACTTATGCGATGGTCTATTCGAATTTAATAGTTTACAGTTACTGTTACAGTGTACGGTGTACAGACTGAAACTATTCATGCAGCGGCCTCTTCTTTATCATCCCGCCTTTCATATCATTTATGCTGTGTGCAATCAGAAAAGCGTCGCTGTCAATTTTTGCGACTTCTGATTTTAGATTTGCGAGTTCAAGTCGGGTGATGACGGTGTAAATAATATCCATGTCTTCTCTTTTTTCACCATGCGCTCCGTAGCCGCGTTTTCCTTTGTAGATTGTAACACCACGACCCATTCTTGAAATGATGAAGTTACGAATGGTTTCATGTTTTTCGGAAATGATCGTCACTCCTGTATATTCTTCAATTCCTTCAATTACATAATCAACTGTTTTTGCCGCTGCCATATACGTTAACACAGAATACAGAGCCTGTTCTAATGAGAGTACAAAAGCAGCTACTGAAAAGATGACGATGTTGATGATGAGAATTACATCGCCGACAGAAAGTGAACTTCTCCGTGAAATGTTGATTGCAAGAATTTCTGTGCCGTCAATTACGCTGCTTGCTCGTATGGCCAGACCGATTCCTACACCGAGGAAAAATCCGCCGAAAGCCGCAACCAGTAGCTTGTCACTTGTTATAACAGGATAAGGAATAAACTGAACACATAATGCAAGGGTTGCAATTGCTAATAATGATTTGATAGCAAAACGTTTATTAAATTGTTTTGCGCCCAATATTATAAATGGAATGTTAATGACGACAATTAATACCGGCAGAGAAATTTTAAAAACCTCTGAAATCAAAAGTGAAATTCCGGTTACGCCACCATCGATAAAACCATTCGGTAAAAGAAAACCTTTCAATCCCAATCCGGCCGATAAGGTTCCTAACCCAATCATGATTGCACGCGCAACCTGTGTTTTTATTTCTGTCTTGAAAACTTTAAAATCTGTCTTCGTAGGCCGACGCAGTGGTAATCCCATTCGCTTCGCCCGACTTCGCGTATATCTTACAAATATGGATTTGAAAAATGAATTCACATGACAAGTTACAAATTAAAAGTGAAGAAAGAATTGTATTAAGTATTTAGTACAAAGTAGAACTAACTAACCAATTAACCACTTAACACTATTTACTTATCACTGATGCCGATCGCTAATCGCTCAACTGACCAACTGCCAACTGACCAACTAACTGACCATCTGCTTCGCCATAAGCTCCTCGATATCGTTCACTTCAACCGGAATATACGCCATCAAATCAACCGGCCCTTTTTCTGTCAGTAAAATATTATTCTCGATTCGGATGCCGATGTTTTCTTCTGGAATATAAATGCCGGGCTCACAGGTGAAAACATTTCCTGCTTCCATTGGCATGTAACGGTTGCCGATGTCGTGTACATCAAGTCCAAGAAAATGTGAAGTACCGTGCATGAAATATTTTTTATACAAAGGTGCTTTCGGATCTTGTTTTTTTACTTCAG
>JAYSPU010000011.1:0-9331 GCA_043721935.1 Bacteroidota bacterium
CGGCATGTTTGAGAGATAAAAATTCGTAATAGGGAGAAAAACTTTGATCGTCGAATCAAGTTATATTCAGCCCCGGGGCGAAATATGCGTAGTAAAGAATCTGATATTTTTCAGTTCAATCTCAATCTTTTAAAACAACCTCTATTTATTTAGATTTTTATCCGGGAGAAATAATTTGATTCTTCAATCAAGTTTCATTCATCCCCGGGGCGAACTATGCTTCGTAAAGAACCTGATATTTTTCAGTTCATTCTCAAACTTTTGAAACAGCCATTATTTATTTAGATTCTTATCCGGGAATAATTATTTGATTTTCCAATCAAGTTTCATTTATCCCCGGGGCGAAATATGCGTAGTAAAGAATCTGATATTTTTCAGTTCAACCTCAAACTTTTGAAACAGCCTCTATTTTTTTAAATTCTTATCCGGGAAAAATAATTTGATTTTCCAATCAAGTTTCATTCATCCCCGGGGCGAAATATGTTTAATAAAGAACCTGAAATTTTTCAGTTCAATCTAAGGCCTTTGAAACAGCCTCTTTTATTGAGTAGAAGTTTAAGGAAAAAGACCGTGCTATACTTTCTTAATAGCTTTTGCAAGTTTAGATGCAAAAATAAAATCGTTCAGTTCCCTATTGTCTGTGCGAAGGATGTCATCAATAGTTCCTTCCCACCATTTTTCACCTTTATGTAAAAAAGTGACCATATCTCCTATTTCTAAAACAGAATTCATGTCATGAGTATTGACAATGGTAGTAATGTTAAACTCTTCTGTAATTTCTTTTATCAGATTATCGATCACAATCGATGTTTGTGGATCTAATCCGGAATTGGGTTCATCACAAAAAAGGTAATGTGGACTCGGAGCGATGGCTCTTGCAATAGCTACACGCTTTTTCATTCCGCCACTAAGTTCTGATGGAAAAAGGTGATTGACATTTATAAGATTCACTCTTTTCAGACAAAAGTTTACCCGATCTTTTTTTTCTTCAAGAGTTGATTGGGTGAACATATTCAACGGGAACATTACATTTTGTTCGACTGTTAAAGAGTCAAAAAGAGCACCGCCCTGAAATACCATACCGATGTCCTGCCGAAATGGTTTTCTTTCTTTTCGGGAAAGGCTGCTGAATATTTTTCCATCGTAAGAAATTTCTCCTGAATCAACCTCCAGCAAACCAACCATACACTTCATGAGAACAGTCTTACCACTGCCACTGCCACCGATGACAAGACTGACTTGTCCCGTTTCAAACCGACTGCTAACATTTTTCAAAATCTGACGATTCGCAAATCCTTTGTAAATATCTTTCAGTTCTATCATGTCAGGATAAGCTGAGTAAGGATGTAATCGAAAATAAGAATGAGAATACTACTGTAGACAACAGCATTCGTGCTTGACTTACCAACTTCCAGTGCGCCACCTTCAGTGTGATAACCGTGATAAGCAGAAACTGTTGTTATAATAAAAGCAAAGGTTAATGTCTTTATTATTGCGAATGTGATATTAAAAGGAACGAATGTATCTTGTAAACCTCTGATGTAATCAGCTGAACTGATGACACCGGCAGCAGTACCGGCCACCCATCCACCGGAGATTCCTAAAAACATAGAGATTATAACCACGAATGGGAAAATAAATAGTGCAGCAACAATTTTAGGCAGCACTAGATATGCTGAAGAATTGATACCCATAATTTCCAGTGCGTCGATTTGTTCTGTTACACGCATCGTCCCAATTTCGCCTGCAATGCTGGATCCGATTTTTCCGGCCAGAACGAGAGACATCATTGTTGGAGAGAATTCCAGAATGATAGAATCCCGTGCAACTACACCGACTGCTGCCAATGGCACCAATGGATTCACCAGATTATATACCGTTTGAATTGTGATTACAGCTCCCATAAAAAAAGAAGTCAATGCTACGATACCAAGCGATCCATAGCCAAAATTGTCCAATTCGCGGACAAATTGCTTCCAGTAAATACTAAATTTCTCGGGGCGGGTCGTCAGCTCTTTTACAAAGATCCAGTACCTCCCCAGGTGAAAAAGCCAATTCATAAATCGTCATAAAAATAAGATCCCGAACTTGAATAACCTATGGAAAGAATGCACCAATGAACGATTTTTACACACTTCCCTTTTCACTTAAAAAAGACAACTGAATCTGAATGTAAAAATCAATATCTATCTGATGAGCAAGCTGCTAGCTGATTAAGGCAAATACTCACGAATTGCCAATGCACAAAAACGAATTTATTCTGTTTGAAAGATTTTTCAGGAATGACCGTTTCAGACCATAGAAGAGAATTATATTTGACCATGCGAAAAGTAACCTCAGCTCCCCGTCTGTTTTTAGTATTGATCATCTGTCTGATGACATTTTCAGGTTGTTTTATATTTAAAAAGAAATGTGATTGTCCTAAATTCAGCAAGCATACCACTAAAAATCAAGTTAAAAATGGATAAAGAGTGAATCTGAGTATGATTCATCTTTTGCATGATTAAAATCCTCTGTTATTATCAAAATAAAAAATACTTTTGAGCCCTTTTTATAATCATTCTAATTAAGGATGGGCCACACTATTCTATTACTCTCTCAATTAAAGCGCGGACAACCCGGCATTATTGATTCGTTTACAGATTATGAGTTATCACTCAAATTACTGGAAATGGGTTGTATTCCCGGCGAGCAGATTGAAGTTATCCGAATTGCACCCTTAGGCGACCCTATTGCCGTGAGCGTTTCAGGGTATATGCTTAGTTTGAGAAAAGAAGAAGCAGCAACGGTCAGAGTAAAACTGATTAACTAATAGGAAGCAAGTAGATTAAAAGGCGTTAACACGACAAGAATGACCTCAGAGAGTTCAAACATACCAACTGAAAAGAAGCGAAAGGGAATGGATGAAAACCGGAAAAAGCTAAAAATTGCTTTGGTTGGAAATCCGAATAGCGGAAAGTCGTCAGTGTTTAACGGATTAACCGGACTCAATCAGAAAGTAGCCAACTTTCCCGGAGTGACGGTAGAAAAAAGAACCGGCTATACATCTATTAAAAATGCCGCTGGAGAAATAACCGAATTAGAAATTATTGATCTTCCCGGCACTTATTCTTTATATCCAAAATCACCGGAAGAACGCCTGCCGTTTCATCTGCTTTGCGATCAAAACCATCCGGATCATCCTGACTTAACAGTTGTTGTTGCAGACGGGACAAATTTAAAGCGGAATCTTTTTTTGTGTTCACAAATAATTGACTTGAAAATTCCTGTCGTGTTAGTCATTAACATGATGGATTTAATTCGTTTCAAGAAAATCAACATTGATTTCGAAAAATTATCCAAACGACTGGGAGTTCCTGTTGTTCCGATGAATGCCAGACGGAAAGAAGGACTTCCGGAGCTTCGTAAAGCGCTTGCAGAACCGATCAGTATAGTAGCAGAAGATTTTATTGACATGAAAGCTTTTGCACCGGAAGTTGTCACGACTATTCGCGAGTCAGTGAATGTCACCAGTGATTACAATGCATTTTTGGTTGCCAATAATCTGGATTTAATTTCAGCGTTTGACATTCATGAATACAAAAAAGAAAAAATACGTTCAGTATGTGAGTTGAATAATTTCAATCCACAGCAAATGCAAGCGCGGGAAACACTTGCGAGATATAAAATTATCAATACGATCATGCACGAAAGTGTGCAATCGCCGGAGAATCCAATACAGAAAAGCTATACATATAAAATAGACAGCATACTGACACATCGTGTAGCTGGTTATTTCATTTTCCTATTTATTCTCTTCCTTATTTTTCAAGCTATTTTTGCATGGGCCAGTTATCCGATGGACATGATCGATCGAGGATTCAATTGGTTGAGTGAAAGAGTACACCATGGATTACCTGACGGATTAATCAATGATCTTATTGTAAACGGAATACTGGCCGGATTAAATGGCATCGTCGTTTTCGTTCCACAAATTGCGTTGTTATTTTTCTTCATTGCCATTCTTGAAGACACAGGATATATGTCGCGTGTCAGCTTCATCATGGATAAACTCATGCGTAAATTCGGATTGAATGGTAAATCCTTTATTCCGTTAATGAGCGGAGTAGCCTGTGCAGTGCCTGCGATTATGTCGACACGTACAATTCAAAACTGGAGAGAACGATTGATCACCATCATGGTAACACCATTGATGAGTTGTTCGGCACGTTTACCGGTTTATACATTATTAATTGCCCTGATCATTCCGAACGATTACTTATTTGGTGTCAACATGCAAGGACTCGCATTGATGGCCATGTATCTGATAGGATTTTTTGCAGCCATAGCAGCAGCATGGGTAATGAAACATATTTTAAGATCTAGAGAAAGAAGTTTCTTCGTAATGGAACTTCCACTCTACCGCTTGCCACGCTGGTCGACCATTGGAATTCACATTGCGGAAAAAGTAAAAGTATTTCTCTTTGATGCAGGAAAGGTTATCATTTCCATCTCTATTATTTTATGGGTGCTTTCTTCCTTTGGGCCGGGAGATACGTTTCAAAATATTGAAGACAAGTATTCAAGTCCAACAGTCGTTGCAACATTACCACAAGAAGAGATTGACCGAAAAATTCAAGGAGAAAAACTGGAAGAGTCGTATGCAGGAAGATTAGGTCACATACTTGAACCGGCAATTCGACCACTCGGCTTTGACTGGAAAATTGGAATTGCATTGATCACATCCTTCGCAGCACGTGAAGTATTTGTCGGCACGATGTCTACTATTTACAGTGTAGGAAGTGATGAATCAGCAAAGTCGACCATCATGCAAAAAATGAAAAACGAAGTCAATCCCGACACAGGCGGACCACGTTATACATTTGCCGTCGGCATATCACTCATGCTTTTCTATGCTTTTGCCATGCAATGTATGAGCACCGTCGCCGTCGTCTATCGAGAAACCAGACGTCTCCGATATCCGATTATTCAGATATTGTATATGAGTGGAATGGCTTATGTGGCGAGTTTGGTGGCGTATCAGGTGCTTAGTTAGTCAGTTGGTCAGTTGACAGTTGATCAGTTGGTCAGTGGTCAGTTGGCAATTGGAAGGTTGTTAGTATTATTCAACTTTCCTTCAGTATTCCATTTCCGGACTTTATCTTTATTCCCAATATAATTTAAACCCAACTAACTAACTGACTAACTGACTAACTGACTAACTGACTAACTGTCCAACTGCCAACTAAAATGTCCAAAGAAAAATTCGCTTCTATCCTCAGTAAGTACATCCCGGCAATAGCTGTGGAACCGTGTACTTCGTGGATTGTAGAGAAGAATATTCATTTGAAAATAACAAGAGGCAGGGCGAGTAAGTTTGGTGATTATCTACCGCTTGCTAAAGGAAAAGGACATCGCATTACGGTTAATCACGACTTGAATCAATATGCATTTCTGATTACGTTTATTCATGAAGTGGCGCATTTAAATTCTTTTATCAATTACAAATACAGACACGATCCGCACGGAAAGGAATGGAAACATGAATTCCGTTTGTTATTAAAAGATTTTATTGCTTTAAATATTTTTCCTGACGATGTAAGAACAGCACTTGAAAGTTATTTGCAAAATCCGTCTGCTTCCAGTTGCAGTGATTTGGATTTATTTCGTGCTTTAAAAAAATACGACGATCGTAACGAATCTGTTTTTCATCTTGAGGAATTAGCCGAAAACACAATCTTCAGTCTTCATCAATCACGTTCCGGACTTGTTTTCAAAAAAGGTAATCGGATAAGAAAACGATTTGAATGTTTAGAAATAAATACAAAGCGGATTTATTTTGTTTCGCCATTAGCAGAAGTGATAGAAATAAAAGACGTTTAATTAAATAAGAAACCTTTATTATCCTCGAACTTTTAGATTGCATTTTTTCTACTGACTAATACAACCTACATATCATATGACGATTGAATACCAATTTGCTGTGCTGCTCTTGTTTTTAAGGTTTTCCGATCATCCGATTGAAACTTTTCCTTCAAAAAAATACCATTTCAACCAAGAATTAGCGGTTCTACATGTCATTTATTGTTACATTTGTTCATACTTAACGTTTCGAAATTATGGCAGAAACAGCTACTACGCGACCGATGAATATGCAGGTTTCAGATATGGCAGAGAACCTCATCGGTTCTGAAATTATAAAACTTGCAGCTGAGATCAATGAAAAGATCAAAAAAGGTGAGCGCATTTATAATTATACCATTGGCGATTTTAATCCGAACATTTTTCCGATTCCGGCCGAATTAAACGAGGCCATTATCAATGCATACAATGAACATCAGACAAACTATCCTGCTGCAAATGGTATGGCTGATTTACGAAAGTCCGTTTCAGCTTATTTAAAACAGGAAGCCGGTCTCGATTACTCTGCGGATGAAATCCTGATTTCAGGAGGTGCACGACCATTGATTTATGCTACTTACATTACCTTACTTGATCCGGGTGATACGGTAATTTTTCCTGTACCATCGTGGAATAACAATCACTACTGTCATTTGTCCAGAGTGAATCCGATATTATTAGAAACCAGTCCGGAAAATAATTTCATGCCCATTCCGGCTGATATCAAGCCACACTTGGCAAAAGCTACGCTGCTTGCTGTTTGTTCCCCATTAAATCCGACAGGAACTGTTTTTGCAAAAGAACAACTGGAAGAAATTTGCGATTTAGTTCTGGAAGAAAACAAACGTCGTGGTCCGGATGCAAAACCGTTGTACCTGATGTATGATCAGATTTACTGGGTATTGACATTTGGTGAAACCAAACATTACGATCCGGTTACACTTCGTCCGGAAATGAAAAACTACACCATCTTTATTGATGGAATTTCAAAATCACTTGCAGCAACAGGAGTGAGAGTCGGCTGGTCATTCGGACCGAAGCCAATCATTGATAAAATGAAAGCGATTCTTTCACATGTTGGAGCCTGGGCACCAAAAGCAGAGCAAATGGCAACTGCTCAGTACCTGTCCAATACACCGGCAGTAAATTCTTTCCTGAAAACATTTAAGAAAGAAATTGAACTTCGCCTTCGTGGATTCTATGATGGATTTATGTTATTGAAAAAAGAAGGATTTCCGGTTGATGCCATTGCACCACAAGCGGCAATCTATCTAACAATCAAATTGAATCTGGTAGGAAAAAAATTACCGGATGGAACACTCATCACCGATCAGCGTCAGGTAACACAATACATTCTTGATGCAGCTAAATTAGCGGTTGTTCCTTTCTCCGCATTTGGAGCAGTGCATCAATCGCCGTGGTATCGCCTTTCAGTTGGAACATGTGCACACAATGAAATTCCTGAAGTTTATACTGCATTAAAAAAAGCATTGTCAGCTCTTAATTAATTAACAAACTCAAAAGCTACATCTATCGACAGACTTTTACGAAAAAAAAATCGTGTAGCCCAATTCGAATGAAAAACAACTACTGTGTAATCATGGCCGGCGGCATTGGAAGTCGTTTCTGGCCTATGAGTCGAAATAATTTTCCGAAACAATTCATTGATATTTTAGGAAACGGTAAAACGTTAATACGTCAGACGTATGAACGCTTTCTATCTGTTTGCCCTCCGGAAAATATCATCATTGTAACGAATGAAAGTTACCTTGAACATGTTCAGAAACAACTTCCTGAACTTAAACGTGATCAGATCCTCACCGAACCGCAACGAAGGAATACAGCACCGTGTGTGGCTTATGCAGCAATGAAAATTTTCGCAACCAATCCGGATGCAAACATGATCATAGCTCCGTCAGATCATATTATCAAAGACGAAAAGAGTTTTCATGAAGCCGTTGAAAAAGGTCTTGCCTTCACTGCGAAGGAAGATGTATTGCTGACAATCGGTATTCATCCGAATCGCCCGGATACGGGTTACGGTTATATTCAGTTTAAAGAAGACGACAAACCGGAAAAATTCAAGATCAGCAAGGTGAAAACATTCACCGAAAAACCGAATCTTGAAATGGCAAAGTTCTTTTTAAAGAGCGGCGACTTTTTGTGGAATGCGGGTATTTTTATCTGGAATGCAAAAGCAATTTTAAAATCGTTTGACCTGTTGATGCCGGAAATGTATACTATTTTTCATGACGGCATGGATCAGTACAACACTCCTCAAGAGGCAGAGTTCATTCGTAAAGCGTATGCGCTTTGTAAAAATATTTCCATCGACTACGGAATCATGGAGAAGGCAAAAAATGTATTTGTTCTTTCCGCTGAATTCGGATGGAGTGATCTTGGGACGTGGAAGTCGTTATACGAAGAACTGAACCACGATTCGAATGGAAATGCAATTGTGGGTCAGCATGTAATGGTTGATCACACAACGAATTGCATCATCAATTTGCCGAAAGATAAATTAGCCGTCATTCAGGGACTTGAAAATTTTATTGTTGTACAAACGGACAATGTGCTTCTCATCTGCCCGAAAGACGATGAGCAGCAGGTAAGAAATCTGGTGAATGATGTGAAGATAAAAAAGGGAGAGAAGTTTGTTTAGCAGTTGGCAGTTGGGCAGTTGGCAGTTGGGCAGTTGGTCAGTTGGTTAGTTGGCAGTTGTCAGTTATCAGTTGGTCAGTTTTTTAGTTGGTGACAAGTGGTTTAAAATGACAAGGGATAGAATACATGGATTTTGAATTTATTTATTGTGCTTCTTCTCTTTTTCTATTCTTTCTGTGGAGTTTCTGTGTATTCTGTGTTATCTGTGGGAGAAACACTAGTGTACATCTTATTAACAGGAGCTTTTGTTTTAATTCGGCATAATTATTTCCCGCAGAAATCGCAGAATACACAGAAACTCCACAGAAAAATAAAACAATTTAGGCTTCTATTTTACTTTTTTTATTGATAAGTAATAGAATTATGAATTATATTTTTTCGCGTCTTTCCGCGGTCATTTCCGTTATTTCCGCGGGAAAAATTTCACCAATACTATTATCACCGACGTATTTTCTTTGATTCGATTAAGTTTGTTTCCCGCGGAAATAGCGGAAATGAACGCGGAAAGTGCGGAGTTGACGCTTTTTAATTACAACTACTTAGCAATGATTTCGTCAACGAAGATAAATGCAAAGCCTTCGTGGCCGGGATGCCAAGATGGGAGTTGACCGTAGTTGGTGGCTTTTACTTTGATGTAGCGCGCATTTTGTTTTGGAATAGCAGCACCGAGTTTTTGAATTTGAATGGTGTAATCATCAGCGGGAATTTTATTCGGCACATTGAGAACAGGAGTGTACTTCACGTTATCCGATGACAACTCAATTGAAATATTTGTCGGCATAAGAATCCA
>JAYSPU010000012.1:0-3585 GCA_043721935.1 Bacteroidota bacterium
GACACTTTTATTCCTTTCGATGCAATCAATGCAGCGGTTGGTAATCCGATGTAACCAAGACCTAGTATTGTGATTTTCATTTTTTATTTTTCTTTGAAACGGAAAATAATCAGATCCCGCTGTTCATCGTGTTTTTTGTTTTTCTAACAATCTCTACAATACGATCACATGCTTTTCCATCTCCATACGGATTTACTGCTTTTGCCATTCCTTCGTAATAGATTGAATCGTCCAGCAACATCTGCATTTCATTCACAATAACTTCTTCATCAGTCCCGACCAACTTAGCTGTTCCTGCATCAACACCTTCTTTTCTTTCGGTAACATTACGCATGACGAGAACCGGTTTTCCAAGTGACGGCGCTTCTTCCTGCAATCCGCCGGAATCGGTTAAGATGAGATACGCCCTGTTCATCATCCAGATAAATTCCGGATAATCCATAGGCGCAATCAGATGAACATTCGGTAATCCGGTCAGAATTCTATTTACCGGTTCCTGAACATTTGGATTCAGGTGAACGGGATATATAAAATCGACAGACTTGTTTTTTACTGCAAGTCGGTGTATAGCGTTACAGATATTCTCAAAAGGTTTTCCAAAACTTTCACGACGGTGGCCGGTAATCAGAATCATACGTCTGGTTTCGTTCAAAAAGGTAAATTTCCTTCTAAACTCCTCGTCACGGTTCCGAATGATGTCGAGTCCGAGAAATAAAGCATCGATTACCGTATTTCCAACAACAAATAAGTGTTCACTGATATTTTCTTTAGACAGATTTTCTCCGGCCTGAATCGTTGGAGCGAAATGATAATCAGCAATATGCCCCGTCATGATCCGGTTCATTTCTTCCGGAAAAGGAGACATTTTATTACCACTTCTCAATCCGGCTTCAATATGAGCGATTTTCACTTTTTTATAATATCCGGCCAACGCTCCGATAAAAGCCGTCGTTGTATCTCCCTGGACAAAAATAAGTTCAGGCTTTGCATCGTCAATGACCGCTTCTAATTTCTTTAGTCCGTCAGCCGTTACATCGAACAAACTTTGCTGATGCTTCATGATGTCCAGATCGTAATCTGCTTTGATGTGAAAGAAGTCCATGACCTGATCCAGCATTTGGCGGTGTTGCGCTGTTATGCAGACTTTGACGGAAAAGTCATCCGCTTTGCTAAAAGCTTTGACCAATGGAGCCAGCTTAATTGCTTCAGGACGAGTACCAAAAATGAAAAGTAGGCGCATAGCAGGAGTCGAGAAGCCGTTAAGTAATAATCTGTTTAATTTTGAATTAAGAGATTATACTAAAAACAGCCGAACAGGTTGCAGAATAAAGAAGAAGAAATGAGAATGTTTTCCCTCTGCATGAGGATTGATTTTGATCAAAATACCACCTGATTCAAAAGCAGGTTTTGCTGATAATAGTCTTAGAAATCGTAGTAAAAATTCTCCAGACTTGTCCGTATGCCAAAATAAATCAAATTGGTTTTTTGGGAAAAAGAAGAATTGGAGAAATCGCGATTTGTCATACCGATTTCAATGTTGAAATTAGTTTTCGGATTCACTAAATAATTCAGACGAACATCAATGGATCGCAAAGAAGTTTTTTGTCCACTAAACAAATAATGACCGTATTCATAAGGACGGGAATTGTAATCGAGAAAAATATTGTTGCCGAAATTAACTCCGCCTGTATCACGACCCATTTCAGCAATTTGAACTTTTACTTCTGCAAACCAATGCTTATAACGGTAGTTGAGAAAGCTGATTGATTCAATAAAATTTGCTCCTAACGGATGAGCCAATGCCTGATTATAGTGTGTGTAATTTTGTTCGTCACTTCTGTGTTGATAGGTGTAAGGACGAACGAGATTAAATTCAGTTTGAACATTCAAATTTTTAACTGCGAAAACTTCAAACGATTTGTAACCAATTTGAAATCCTTGTTTGTTTCCCCACCAACCTTTTCCACTTCTAACTTCGCCGAGTAATAGTTCATCGAGCATCAATTGTCCGTACAAGGTATTGTGAGCATTTATTTTCCATCTCAAATTTAGACCAAGCAATTCATTGTCGGGCGAATCAAGAGAATTCTCAACCGGTCTAAGGAAAATCATTGGATTCAAATACGCTAATTCATATCCTCGTGAAGCAGCCGGTTTGAATAAAACCGTTTCAAAAATACCAACTGAAAGTTTATTTCGCTTTCCGATATTTAAATTGAGATAATGAGTTGTTGAATATTTTTTCTGAAAGCCAATATCAGGATCATGAATGGCGCTCAAATCCTGCATGACAGTATACAATACCGTATAACGGAATTTCCAAAACGACATGTTGATTCTTAGAAACGGATAGTTGTAAGCATTGTCTGACAACAACAATGAACGATAACCATCGCCGATAAAATTCTTGTCGTGTGCAAGAAGAAAATCAAAATGTTTATTTAACACATAAGCAATTCCACCGAATGACTGACTGAAATCGTATGTTCTGTCTTTTAAAAATTTCACTCTGCCTTGCCCGGGAACGACTCCAGATGTTGTCACAACACTATCAACATAATTCGCAAACCTTCCCTGATTTTCGCGAAAACTTGTATAGAAGAAAAACTTGCCTTTGTAATCGCCTTGCACTAAAACGCCTCGGGTGTTGATATAGGTGTTTCTTTTTTCCTGACTTTCACTTCCGGCTCCAAGATTGAAAATCGGGTCGACTGACAAAACAAGTTCATCTTCGTTTACGAAAACAAAATGTTCTTTTTTCAACTTCCGTCCGACCCAGGTCGAATTAAATTTATTGTCATGAACACGGGCAGTATTGATTGAATCCCATGGAGCAATCTGTTTCACTTCGGCCATCATAAAAGGTTTGATGGAAGAATGAAAACCGGTTGTGTCTTCGTTTAACCATTTACCAACCTTCGTTTCCATATCCCGATTAAGCGGAAATAAAAATTCTTGTCCGAATACAGAAATAGAAAAAAACAGAAGCAGAAACAATAGTCGTTTCTTCATATTTTAATAAGTAATGAAATCCAAATGTAAAGCAGAACAGGCGTTTTTTTGCAAGGGATGATGTTTTTTATTGACAGCGTATTTGGTACTTAATAACAAGTATCAAGTATTAGGTATTAACACATTTGTATTATGATTAGGCTGTGTTTGCTATTTTTTTCTGTGGTGTTTCTGTGTATTCTGCGCATTCTGTGGGAGATTTATAAATCTTCAAATTGACATTGACTCTTGTGCTAGAAAAACCTTGCTTTGCCTTTATTGAAGCAGGAATTTTTCCCACAGATCTCACAGAATACACAGAAACTCCACAGAAAAATTTTGAAGTAATCTGCAGGACATTAACTTTCCTTCAAATTGACATTAACTTATTTTTACTTGGTCACTGATAGGTTGGCTTTGTTGAAGCAGGGATTTTTCACACAGATCTCACAGAATACACAGAAACTCCACAGAAAAATAAGGAATCTTACCAGAACTTTATTTCCTCTATTATCGATGCTTTGACTAAACTGACAACTGATCAACTGACAACTAACCAACTGACAACTCAACCAACTTAGTACTCTCCCAATC
>JAYSPU010000013.1:0-4808 GCA_043721935.1 Bacteroidota bacterium
ATTTCCAATAATGAAACCGATAGCTGCAAGCAGCACACCAAGAATTGTACTTCCGGTTACATACAAAACAGCAAGAGTCGTTTGTTGGTTTTTGATAAGGTTCAATGCTTCCAATGCGAAACTTGAAAAGGTCGTGTATCCACCGAGTACACCACTAATTAAAAAGAGACGTCCATTAACTTCGAGTTTATCCAGACATAAACCTGCAATGAATCCGATCAGAAATGATCCGGACAAATTCACCAGAAAGGTACCGAATGGAAAGGTGTTTCCATTTGTAGCAAAGAAAGAAGCGATGAGAAAGCGTAGGACTGAACCAATTGCACCACCCATCGCTACATATACATATTTCATAAATTGATATCGTTTCGGAAACGAAATTAGAATTTATATCCGAAACCAATACCCAATACTTCTCTGAACTGTGTTCGTTCAATGATATTAGCATCATATACTACCTGAGCAACCACAGAAGCTGTGAGGAATTTATTCACCTTCAGCGTTAGTGTTGATTCCCAGTTCACGTCAATTTTTTTTGCATTGTCTTTATCCTTATCCGTATAGTTATTGAATAATTCAAGTTTAGATGCAAGTGTGACATTTTCCATGATGTCTTTCTTGAATCGCATGTTTAAATAAGCACCGAATTCAGATCTGACTTTTTTCCCCGGAACTACACCATATGCTCCGGCATCGGATAGGAACTGATCATTTACAAATGTCATTTTACCTGCAGCGGGAGAAATCATAACTTCGAAGTATTCTACCGGCTTATAAGTAAAACCGAGCGCCAGCGTGAGGAAGCCGGGAGCCATGAATTTTGAAATGACAAGACTATCGTTTGGATAGCTATATCCATTTGCCAATTGACTTTTAAAATTGAATAAACCACTATACAACCAGTGTTTGCTAATTTTACGGCTGTATTTTGAATTCAATTCGACACGGTCATCATTTTTACGCAATCCATTATCGCCTGATTTCAACATGGAGTAATTCATGTCAAAGTTATTCATCCACTGAACTATTCCTTTTTCATAATTAGCAAACAGGTTTACGACTCCTGCAAATGACATTGAGTTTTCTCCACCTGGTGCCCATTGTGATAAACTGACCTGAGAGAAATTCAATCCGATGAAGCCGCCACTTTTCCAGGATGTATCGGGTTCAGCAGTTTGTGCGTTTACTTGAGTTCCTAGAAATAAAATCACGACTAATGTTTGGATAATTCTTTTCATATATAATTGATTTTAGTTTTTTTGAAATCTAATCAGACGAAGTAATTGTTTTTACAGAATCATAAAAGATTAGGAGTGTTTCGTCTGCAGGCTGCGATATTATGAAATTTATTTATCTAGAGTATTGATTCATATCAATTTTAAATTGGCATTTGATTGTAATAATTGGAAATTAATGGTTTGCTAATACATGAAATGGCAAAATATTTTAAAGCAAATGGCTATCACCACTAACATCTACCTAATCCAATAGTTTATCGCATGATCTAAATGATAATAGTTGAAAATCTTAACCGGGCGTTTTAGTTTTCATCCAATTCGATTCAACTTATTGGTTTTTTTACAATTCGGGCTAATAATATCACTTCAAATTACGACCTTCGCGGCATGTTATCATTGAGTAATATTTCCTTTGAATTTGGTGGGCGTTATTTATATAAAAACGCAACATGGCAGATAAATCCGGGTGAAAAAATCGGTTTAGTCGGTTTGAATGGAACCGGAAAATCGACTTTGTTACGTTTAATAAACGGTGAATATCAGCAAGAAAGCGGAGAGATCAGTAAAATAAGGAACATGACCCTTGGGTTTTTAAATCAGGATTTATTGAGTTATTCAAGTAATGAAACCATCCTGGAGGTTGCTTTACAAGCTTTTAGTGAGACACTTCTGCTTGAAAAAGAGATCCATGAGTTGCTTGAAAAAATGGAGCATGACCACAGCGAAGAGATTCTTCATTTGCTTCATGATAAACAAATGCTGTTTGATGCAGCCGATGGTTATAATTTAAAACCCAAAGCTGAAACTCTGCTTGAAGGACTTGGCTTTGCCACATCAGATCTTAATCGTCCATTAAATCAATTTTCCGGTGGATGGAGAATGAGGGTGATGTTGGCAAAAATGATTTTGCAAAATCCTGATGTATTGATGTTGGATGAGCCAACGAATCACCTGGATTTACCATCTATCCTATGGGTAGAGAATTACCTGATCAGTTATCCGGGGACGGTGATAATTGTTTCTCACGACCGATATTTTCTGGATAAGGTGGTTGATAAAATTGCAGAAATAGCTTCGCAAAAAATTACAGTGTACAATGGTAATTATTCCTTTTACCTGGAAGAAAAATCAGGGAGAGAAGACTTACAGCGTTCACAATTTAAAAATCAGGAGAAATATATTAAGGAACAGGAGAAGTTAATTGACCGGTTCAGAGCAAAGGCCTCAAAAGCAAAGATGGCGCAATCCAGAATTAAAATGTTAGATCGTCTCGAAAAAGTAGAAGATGTAGATGGCGGTGGACCGGAAATCAATATTCGATTTAATATGGAAAAGCAACCGGGGAAGTTGATTTCTCATTTGCATATTAAAGACAAAAGTTATGGTGAACAGAAAATATTAAAAAATACAGAGTGCAGAATTTTAAGAGGAGATAAAATTGCACTGATTGGAGCAAATGGCAGAGGTAAGTCGACCTTGCTGCGGATGATTAATGGATCAGAACCTTACGAGGGCACAAAAGAGATTGTACATAATGTTCTTCCTTCCTTTTTTGCACAGCATCAATTAGAGTCATTAAATCTTGATAATGATTTGTTGCGTGAGCTGGAAGATTTTGCTCCGGATAAAAAAGAAGTAGAGCTAAGATCGGTGCTGGGAGCATTTCTTTTTTCAGGTGACGAAGTGTTTAAAAAAATCAAAGTGCTTTCAGGAGGAGAAAAGTCAAGAGTAGCATTGGCAAAAACAATTTTAAGTAAGGCCAATTTTCTAATTTTGGATGAGCCTACCAATCACCTTGACATGCAGTCGGTCAGTATTCTTGTTAATGTATTAAAAGATTACGAAGGATCACTTATCGTTGTATCTCACGATCGGTTTTTCTTAAAACAAATTGCGAATAAAATCTGGTGGATTGAAGACAATCATGTGAAGGAATATCCGGGTCCATATGAAGAATATGAGTATTCACAGGAACAAAGACTTCTACAAATGAAAGAAGTTGAGAAAGAAAAAACGCAAAAGGAAAAAGTAAGCAAGAAAAAACAAGTAGAGGAGCGGAAGGGTAATGAAGATGACGAGAAGAAGAAACTAAAAAAAAAAATCAACAATCGTTTTCAATTAGTTGAAGAGGAATTGAATAAGTCCCGACTTCAGCTCCAGGCGTTGGAAGAAAAGCTTGCCCGGCCCGAAATCTTTGGGAATCCAACGATATTTCAGGAAACACTGGCCGAGTTTAGCGATAAAGAATCGAAATTCAAGGCAATAACTAAGGAGTGGGAGCATTTGTTTGAGGAATTGTCGGGATTGGAATAATTAATTAACTTGCCGTCTCTATGGTATTACTCAACCGTTACATCGATCTCTTTTTATCAAAAAGCAAAGCAAACAGGAAAGCGTTCTTTTATACGCAGATTGCAGCTTTTTTTGAGCTCATGATATTCCTGTCTGTGGTATTATTCATAATTATCAGGTTTACCCTGGACTAAAGCCTTTCACACCGTGATTTAGGCCATTTTCACGACATTTTTACAGTCGTTCGTCAAAAATCTTTTTGTCTTTACCGTTTCATTAAGTATTTTGGTTACATAATTAATAACTAATTATGATCACGCAAGTAACCTCAGGAGTAAAAGTAAGTGTAGAAGTTTTCTACAGACCGGATCAAAGTAATGCTGCCGACAATCAACATTTGTTTGCTTATCGGATTACCATTACTAATAATAGTGATTACTCTATTCGACTCTTGCGCCGTCATTGGTTCATTATCGATTCGAATGCAGCCAATCGCGAAGTTGAAGGAGAAGGCGTGGTTGGAGAACAACCAATCATCGGAACAGCAGAAAGCTATCAATACATTTCAGGTTGTAACCTGGACTCAGAACTTGGAAAAATGTACGGTACATATCTCATGGAGAAGTTAATCGACAAAAAACAATTCTACGTTCGAATACCTGAATTCAGTATGGTTGTACCCTATAAACTAAACTAACACATCACAAAAAAAATACACCTAACCCATTATCCAACTAAGCCGGCCCTGTCTAACCAACAGGGCTTTTTTTATTTCCCGCAGATGGCGCAGAATAGAATTAAGAAATTTGTCTGTGGTGTTTCTGTGAAATCTGTGTATTCTGTGGGAGAAAAACCTACGTCGCATTTCGAAATCAACGTCAGAAATTTTTCCGCAGATCGCGCGGATTGCGCAGAGATCTCGCAGAATAGAATTAAGAAATTTTTCTGTAGTCTTTCTGTGAAAACTGTGTATGCTGTGTGAGAAAAACCTACGTCGCATTTCGAAATCAACGTCGAAAATTTTCCCGCAGATGGCGCGGATTGCGCAGAGATCTCGCAGAATAGAATTAAGAAAATTTTCTGTGATGTTTCTGTGAAAACTGTGTAATCTGTGGGAGAAAAACCTACGTCGCATTTCGAAATCAACGTTGGAAATTTTCCCGCAGATCGCGCGGATTTCGTAGGGATGACGCAAATGAATGTTACAAAAGTTGAAACACTTATAGTTATTTAAACGCTCGGAAACATTCGCTTAAGTTTATTGGTTCTATAGTTAAA
>JAYSPU010000014.1:0-6930 GCA_043721935.1 Bacteroidota bacterium
CCTTCCTTGTTCATGATGTCCAAATAAATCTTCTCACGGATCATCGTTGGATCTTTGAAATTATTTGTCAGGTTCAACTCTTTCAGTCCATGAAAATCCTGACCCTTGATATATTTATTAAATTTAATTCTGAATGGTTTTTTCTTTCCAGGATAGAAACCATAGGATGACTCACCTTTAAATTTCAAACCACAAGAATAGAATTTTTTATTGTCGATAATAACAGTTGCTTGCATAAAGAAAGAAACACTAAGGGAGTCCTGAAGTTTCTTGTAGATCGTTAAAGAATCCCAATAATTGCATTGACTGAATGTAATACGAATAGTATGCAAAGAATCCTTTTCAAAAAACTCTTTGCCAAAATCATTTTTGTTTGTCAACGAGTCTTTCTTGCTTGCAGCTGTAATAGAAAGTGATAGTAAAAGAATGGCAAAAATAGCCGTAAGGTTTTTCATAGTTGGTTTTGTCTGCCGGGTAAAGATCAGAATACTTTTTTTATGGTAATGCCGGAGGTAATTCTTTGTCTGTAATAATTTACTCTTGTATTTTCTCTGCCATAAGTCAGATTTCCTCTGATATACCAGGTGTTAAATGCAGTCTTTTGAATTTCAATTCCTGCCTGATAAGAAAGCAACTGATTGGCTACATCGAGTGTGCGGTTTTCATCAGGAGAACGTCCCTGACCTATTCTTATTCCAAAGTAATTTTCAGAATCACCAAAGTAATTTCTGAAACTTACCAATAGGGTGAAGGATGATTTTTTTAACTGAGCGCTTTGTATCGTCGAATCAGTTTTAGGTGTAATAAAAGCTCTTACATTAAACCAATAATCTTTGTAGTAATTAGACAGACTCGTTGTATAGACTGTTGATGTACGGGTGAATTTGAGATACCGTACTCCAAGCGATCCCTCAAATCCGGCCGGAAGCCGCTGATACAATTCGATGCCGTATTTTTCTTTTGGAAATAAATTGATCAGATTTGAAAATCCGGTCACCATGTTAAGGTATGTTCCTTTAGTGAAATGAATGTAACTCTCTATTTCCGGTTGTATACCTTTATTGCCAAACCGGTCAGCAGCGTTCATGCGTATCGTGAGAGAGCCAAAACTGAAGTTCCTTCCTAATTCTGTGCTGAGGACTTGTTGTGGCTTGTCTCGCTTGTCAAATAGATCTACGAGGTAATTAAACTCTAAGGTGTTGTTAAGCTTCTTTCCGGCGATACTATTCATCAGTTTGATGGCATCTTTATTTCCCGGATTTCTGTCTAAAATTCTTCGCAAGGTAAGTGCTGCATTTTCTTTCTCTTCCATTTGTAATTGAAGCTTTGCTTTTTTTAAAAGCAATTCTTCTGAATTTGGATAATATCCTAACGCTATCTTCAGGTAATCATTGGCCATTTGCAAGTTTTCCGTCCAATACTCAACGTCAAACATTCCACTCAATGCCTCAAAATCGTTTTCTTTTTCAAGTAGAACCTTTGAAAATTCTGTTCGGGCCAGGTCATATTGTTTCTCCCATGCATAGGTGCGACCAATAAATGTTCTGACATCAAAATAATTTGGATTCTTTTCAAGAATTTTTTGGCAATACCTGCGGGATAAGGAATAGTTGCCATTGAAAGCAAGTTCACGTGCTTTTTTAAAGGCTGCATCCAGATTGGTTGTATCTGAAATTGAAACGGTTGTATCGGACACACTTTTTTGACCAAAAGTCTGACTTGCTGTTAATACACACAAAAGTATGAAGAAGCAGGCATTGAAACGGTAGGAAAACAGGTGGGTTGGAGAGGAGTTCTGCAATTTTATTGAGGGCTCGGATTACATTCGAAACCACGCTGAAAATTTACAAAGAAAAGTTACAATCTTGTGCAATATTATCTGCTTTTCATCAGAAGTTTTTTAACACGTACCGAAAGCTCATTGGGACTGAATGGTTTTGTGATAAAGTCATCTGCACCAAGGTGAAAAGCTTCCAAAACAGTTTTCTCCAGACCGATTGAAGAAACAATAATGATAGGAGTAGTCAGATTGAGCTCTTTTCTCACTTGATTGACGATCTCAAGACCCGTCAGATACGGCATCATGATGTCGGTAATGATAATATCAGGTTGGATGAGTTTAATCTTTTCGATGGCTTCTTTTCCATCATTGGCCAGGTGAACTTCAAATCCATCTTTCTGGAGTTTGAACTCTACCATTTTTAAAACCATTTCATCGTCTTCGCAAACTAATACTTTCATCCGCTTATTTTAATCTGAAAAAGTGGTTGCAAGGTAATTATTTTGGAGAAATGTGAGCAGAACTTTCTTTTACATACTGGTCTGATTTGAAGAGCATATAACTAAAAGTGGGTACTGAAAAACTATTTCATTCCTAATAACTCACGCTTCAATTGTTCAAACGCAGTGTAGCTGATCAATGAAACATTTTTCATCAGTTCGTGAATTTTTACAGGATCTTTCTGTGACTCACTCAGTGCTTCCAGCTCTGCCAGTTGGGCCTGTAGTTCAGGTAATCCAAAGTAGCCATAAGAGGGTTTGATCTTATGCGCAAGTGCTCTTAGTTCTTGCCAGTTTTGCTTTTGAAAACAGGCTTCCATTTCTTCTAATGCTTCGGGAGTTTTATTCAGAAAAAGTTCAATCATCTCAATGATAAATGTATCGTTGCCTTCTGCTATTTGTTTGAGATAATTCAAATTGATTTTAACCTCAGGTGCTAATTCCTTCGCCCGATCAATAGCCGGACGTTCAGCATTGACGGACGCAGGCTTTGATGATGAAGGAGTGTTGGATTCCATTGGAGGTGAATGACTGATACCTTTATCTTGATTCAACGAAGGTTTGTTGCTTTTGGTTAGGGCGATTATCTTTTTTTTCAGCTCTAAAGGTTCAAATGGTTTACTGATGTAGTCATTCATCCCTTTGTCTAAACATTTCTGTTTTTCATTTAATGTCGCATGAGCTGTCATTGCCATAATTGGTGTAGAGCTTTTTGCAGGAGGTAATGTTGAATGAATAGTCTTTACTGCTGTGTACCCATCCATGATTGGCATTTGAATGTCCATCAGGATTAGATCGTAATCATTTTCAAAAAGTTTTTCAACAGCCTCCTGACCGTTGTCTACTAAAGTGATGGTTGCTCCCCAGTCTTCTAATACTTTTCTAATAATTAACTGGTTTATTTTATTATCCTCAGCTATTAAAATGTTAAGATGAGAGATGGATTGTTCTTCAACAATATCCGTAACTTGAATTGTAGTTTCGCCGGTTGGAAGAGTAAAATCAAGTGTGAATGAAAATGTAGTACCCTGGCCAACTTTACTGCGGACCTGAATGGTTCCATTTTGTAATTCAACTAAATTTTTAACGATCGTGAGTCCCAGTCCTGTTCCGCCGAATTTACGAGTAGTATCGCTGCTTGCCTGAGTGAAAGATTCAAAAACACTATTTAAGCTATTCGCAGGAATGCCTATTCCTGAGTCTTTGACTTCGAAAACAAGGGAAACCTTGTCATCTGTTTTACTTGTCAGAAATGTGGAAATTCTTACATCTCCTTTCTCTGTAAATTTAATAGCGTTACTAACCAGATTGTTTAATATTTGAGACAATCGGGTAGGATCACCCAATACTTGCTCAGGAATGGTGTCGGCAATTTCTGATATCAATTGCAGCGATTTCTCATCTGCTTTTATCTGAAATAATTCGATTGAATTTTTAATGGCTTCATGAAGACTGAATGGAACGGTCTCAAATGATAATTTACCTGCTTCAATTTTTGAAAAGTCCAGAATATCATTAATGATGACCATTAGATTATTCGAACAAGTGTTTATCGAATCCAGATATTTACGTTGTTCGTGGCTCAGTGTTGAATTTAAGAGAATCCGGGTTAAACCGATAATTCCGTTCATCGGAGTACGTATTTCGTGACTCATGTTGGCCAGAAATTGCTCTTTCATTACTGCAGTTTCTTCTGCCAGTATCTTCGCTTTGACTAATTGCTCTGCTGCACGTTTGTGAATAGTAATATCAGTTGCAATTCCAATCACTCCATCGATTTTATTTCCGGATCGGATCGGAGTGTAATACACTTCAAAGAATTTATCTGACCACTCAACCGTGATAGTAAATTCTTCGCCGCTCATGGCTCTTGAATAATCTTCATGGGTTACGGGAGAATTGTTCCCGCCAAGCTTCGCATTAATGAATGAATCCTTTTCAAGTCCAAGATGTTCTAATCCCCGTCCTTCAAATAATCGGAAGACACCGGTTGTGTCAAGTGAAAAAAGTATGATGGGAGCATTCGCAACAACCGTATTTAATCGGTTTTGAGTCTCCTTTAATTTGCTTTCTAATTCCAGTCGTTCTTGTGCTTGCTTTTTCAGATTGACAATGTAACGTACTGTCTGAGCAATACCATCTGCCGATAACAACAATTTTGGAATGTAATCGTTCGCGCCAAGTTTCATGGCTTCAACGGCCAGTTTCTCGTCTCCTTGACTGGTGACAATAATGATGGGTGATAAGTTTCCGGATCCACGAATTTCTTTTAACAACTCTAATCCTGTTCCTCCGGGAAGATTGTAGTCTAAAAAAATACAATCAAAAGTATTTCCTTCTGTCGCAGCTTTACCCGACTCATGGTCATCTGCAATTGTGAGTTCATGTTCAATTCCTGAACCGATCAGCGCTCTTTTAATGATCAGCTGATCTAATTGGTCGTCCTCAACGACAAGAATCTGAAATGGCTTTTCTGAACCTAGCATAGAAATCCGGCTTTAAACAAGTAACCGGATATTCTTCTTACTATATACTATTTAGCAGGTTGTTATAAAAACGACCGAAATCTTACAACCTTACCGGGATGAGCCAAAATCCCCCTTTTTATTTTTGAGAAAAGAAAAAATCAATGAGATCGAAGAATTGCTGGATCGTATAATCTGATTTTTTATTGATGTATTCATCAATGGCTACAGAAATTTCTTTCGGAGTTATTACTCCGTTTTTGTCAGAATCTAGTCTTACATAAATAATAGGAATTAATACTTGTGGTTTGTTTGCAGCTTCTTTTTTCGCCTCATCAACCCATTGTTGAACTACTTCCGGTTTGCGCTCGGCTAATCGATCATAACTCTTTAGATATTCAATGACAGCAGGAAGCGCAGCAAGTGAATCACGACGAAATTTCTCTTCAATCATTTCTTCGGTAATCATAATTCCTTCTTCATTGACGACAGCGTTTTTCGGACTGTTTAATTCCTTGTCTCTGTAATCAGGAATTCCATCGTCATCCAAATCAAATGGTTTTCCTTTTGGATCTACTTTGTTAAAAAGGGGTGTGCCGGAGGAGTCGTCTTTCACATCAGGAATTCCATCTCCATCAGCATCTTCATTGGTGATGGCGTCGAAGTTAACACCGGATATATCTATGTCTAGTTTCTTAGAGCTTTTAGATCGACTATTTGATTTGACTGCCAAGTCGTATCGGAATGAAACAGAAGTGTAGATAAAGCGATCATTGCGGTCATTTCCTTTTCTGTTCAGATTTCCTGCTGCTGTTACACCATCCAGATAATCGGTCTGCGTAAAGTGCCAGACACTGCTAAAATGAAGCGCACATTTTTCAGAAATCTTAAAACGTACTCCTGCTCCAACAGGGAATGCCAGAGCGGCTTCTTTGTATTTACCTGTTCCATCCAGATTTGCATCTCGTAGCGTCGTTTCAGAGTTGTAGTCACGGTATAACTTAACAGCATCACCGGAAAGTGGATCGGTTTCTGAAACTGAACGAATGGTGCCGTCTGTCCAGTAATTGTAAGCAACTCCATTCGCATCTTTCAAATCAGACTTTGCTTTAAAAAAAACATATTCTATACCTGCTGTCAGAAAAGGAATAAGGACCTGATCGTTAGACTTCCTGCTGATAAAATCGTAACGCACCATCAGTCCTTCGTTGAATAAAGTGGTTTTGAAATTTAATCCGAGAGATGGGTTGTCAGCAGATAGTTTTCCGGTCAGAAAAAATGCAGAGAATGAAAGTCTATTTGTTGTATGCTTTTGAACTTCTATTTGAATACCTGATTTAGCAATGAGTGGCTGATTCAAATTTGTATTTGAGAAATCACCGCTGAAATTTAACACACCATGTGCAATACTTATGACAGGAAGTTTTGAGTTCCCTCCATCATCTTGTGAATAAGCAGAAATTGTGTTGGTTAAAATTACTAAAAGCAGGAGTTGAAAACGGGAGAATTTCATCATACAAATTAACATAACGGTTTTAAACTTTCACAATAAATAATTACTGATTTAGTTTTTTTCTTTTTTGTATTTCAGCTAATGGTACGCGGATTCCATTTTCATAAGCAACCACAAAAGCATCCGATACTTTTTTTCGGGTTTCTGTTTTAAACGCTCGCGCTTCACGGTACGTTGAGAAGGTTCCTATCAGGTATTTTCTCCAACCTTCATGAAAAGTTAAATCAATTGGCGGCTCCACTTTATATTTTGCAGTAAAAAATTCCGCTTGCCTTGCCGGACTCTTTCTAGTCGCGCAAATCTGGACACGATAATACAATCCGGTTGGTGTCATAAAGGCTTTGTCGCTCGATTGAGCTGTATAGTCATTTACTTGGGCTGCATTTTCATTTTCATTGGCAATGAGTTCGTCTTTAATTGTTTCCGCTACTTTTCCTGCATCTTTGAGGTCGTCATTTTCATTGCTGTAAACTAACACGCCTTGTATTTCCGGAGGAGTTGTCGGTCCTTTTGATCTCACCAGATAAGAAATAGTGAAGGCCGAATCGGAGGGAAGCTTCTTCCAGGTGAATACGGCATGCTGATCTTCAAATGCAAAAGAACATTTAAAGGTTTCTTCTTTCTCAGCAATATAACCGGAAGGAATTTCGTCGATGAATCGGGCTGACGCCG
>JAYSPU010000015.1:0-9878 GCA_043721935.1 Bacteroidota bacterium
TCAACCGGTTCTATTTCACTTGACATTGCCTTGGGTATTGGCGGCCTTCCAAAAGGACGTGTAATTGAAATTTATGGTCCGGAATCTTCAGGTAAAACAACATTAGCTATTCATGCAATTGCAAATGTTCAGAAAAATGGTGGAATCGCAGCGTTTATTGATGCTGAACATGCATTTGACAGATTCTATGCTGCAAAGCTTGGTGTTGACATAGAAAATCTGTTGATGTCTCAGCCGGATAACGGTGAGCAAGCACTCGAGATTACAGAAAATTTAATTCGTTCAGGTGCGATTGATATTATTGTGATTGACTCTGTTGCTGCCCTTACTCCAAAGAGTGAAATTGAAGGTGAAATGGGTGACAGTAAAATGGGTCTTCAGGCTCGTCTGATGTCTCAGGCATTACGGAAGTTAACTGCAAGTATCAGCAGAACCGGTTGCTGCTGTATTTTCATCAATCAGCTTCGCGAAAAAATCGGTGTGGTATTCGGTAATCCGGAAACGACTACCGGTGGAAATGCTTTGAAGTTTTATGCATCTGTTCGATTGGATATTCGTCGTATTGGACAAATTAAAGACGGAGATAGTATCGTCGGTAATCGTACAAAGGTGAAGGTGGTAAAAAACAAAGTGGCACCGCCATTCCGTTTAGCTGAATTTGATATCATGTACGGCGAAGGAATTTCCAAAGTGGGTGAAATTGTAGATCTTGGTGTTGACAGAGGCATCATTAAAAAGGCAGGTAGCTGGTTTTCCTACAATGAAACGAAATTGGGACAGGGTAGAGATGCGGTTAAGCAATTGATGCTCGATAATCCTGAATTGTCGGAAGAGATTGAAAATAAAATCCGCGAATCATTGATCGTTCCGGTTGAAGTAAGTAAATAATTGAAAAATTAGATTTAATTTTCGGGCCACATCCTTATACTTGATGTGGCCCTTTTTTATTTAACATGATCAGGAAATACACACCATACATATTCTTCATTAGCATTCTTTTGATCTTTGGCTGTAAGCAAAAAGATTCAAATAAATCAAAAGAGATAACAGATACGACCGGTCGTAAAAAGGTTGAGCTGACGCTACTGAATGAACAAATTATAGCTCATCCCGATCAGGCAGATCTTTATTTCAAGAGAGCAGAAATTTTTACTCAAAAAAATGATCAACAGCAGGCTTTGAATGATATTGAAAAAGCAATTTCCCTTGACTCCGGAAAAACAGTGTACTATGCTTTACTTGCTGATTTATCTTTCAAAACGCTACAGATTCAAAAGTCAGTGAAGAGCTTTGAAAAAATACGTGAGTTAGATCCGAAAAACATTGAAGCAAATTTGAAACTGGCAGAGATTTATCTTTACATAAAAGGCTATCCAAAATGTTTGTACTATGCAGATGAAGCATTAAAGATTGATAAGAACAAAGCGAAGGCCTATTTTCTAAAAGGTTTTGCATTCAAAGAAAATGGTGATACATCTCATGCACTTTCAAGTTTTCAAACGGTTGTAGAGATTGAACCGGAAAATTACGATGCCTATATTCAATTGGGAAATATTCAGGCAGCCAGAAGAAATAAAATAGCGTTACAATATTATAACAATGCGCTAAGGCTTTCACCTAAAAGTACAGAAGCGCTTTACAACAGAGGACTGATGTATCAGAACATAGGAGATCTGGAAAAAGCTACTGAAGACTACCAAACTATTCTGACCATTGATCCTGCTTATTCAGACGCTCATTACAACCTCGGTTACATTGCTTTGGTATTCAAAAAAGATTATCCTGCTGCCATCACACATTTTACTGAAGCAATTCGTGCAAACAATCAATATGCAGAAGCATTCTATAACCGCGGATTAGCCAATGAATTTTCCGGTGATAAAGCCACTGCTGAAAAAGACTATCGGGAAGCACTTAAGATTATTCCTACGTTCAAATTAGCTCTGAAGAAGCTAGGTAAGGGAAAGTAGTCAAGAGGGAAGGGTTCAGTAGTTTTAATTATTTTTTTGTAATTGCCACGAATGCACGAATGAAAAACATATTCACTTCGACTTCGATAAGCAAACGTTTAAGTTGAATTTATTAATCAGATTGCTTTCTTTAATCCAAGTAAATTTTTTTCCACAGAATACACAGGATACACTGAAAGACCACAGAATTTTTCTACGAAAAAAAAACCGTACAAATATACTACGACTTGATTTTTAAGACAAGCAAAGTATTTCTCCCACGGAATCCACAGAAGGAAATACTACAAAAGCATAATTAGAACGCATTTTCAATTCATTCTTCATCTATTCTATTATTTGTCATTTCGACATCGCTCAATCCAATAATAATCTATGAATCATTCCCCCGGTCACCTAAAATAACCCGCAAAAAAAGAGAACCTTTCGGTTCTCTTTATCATTGATTCACTAAAAACTATGGCGTAGTTTTTTTTATTTGACAGAATCAATAACGGCTTTAAATGCATCCGGATGATTCATTGCAAGATCTGCCAGAGTTTTTCTGTTCAGACCAAGATTTTTAGCATGGATTTTTCCCATTAGTTGTGAGTAGCTCAAACCATGTTCGCGTGCTCCTGCGTTAATACGTTGGATCCAAAGAGCGCGAAAATTACGCTTCTTCGTACGACGATCACGGTAAGCATAACCGAGTCCTTTTTCAACCGTATTCTTTGCAACGGTTAATACATTTCCTCTAGCTCCCCAATTTCCTTTGGCGAGTTTGAACATTTTTTTTCTTCTGGCCCTGGAGGCGACAGCGTTTACCGAACGTGGCATTTTAAATTGTTTTTTGGCTAAAGCGTCCGTTCTAAACGGCTCTTTTGCTTGTGGCCTGGTTAACTGTTTTTTTTTAGATTACTAACATGTCTTTTACCCGATTCATGTCTGCTGTAGAAACGAGAGTTGCATGCGTTAGATTTCTCTTACGCTTAGTGTCTTTCTTTGTCAGAATGTGACTCTTGTAAGCGTGTTTTCTTTTAATTTTTCCGGTACCGGTCAGCTTAAATCGCTTCTTTGAGCCGGAATGGGTCTTCGTCTTTGGCATTGCCGTATTTATTAATGGTTTGTACTATTATTTTTTCTTTTTATTCGCCAAAGGTGCAAGGTGGAGGAACATTCGATTTCCTTCCAACTTAGGAAGTAATTCTACTTTTCCAAACTCTTCTAATGCCTGAGCAAATTTCAGAAGAATGATTTCTCCTTTTTCTTTGTAAGCTATTGAACGACCACGGAAGTGCACATATGCTTTTACTTTATGTCCTTCTTCCAGAAAGCTCATCGCATGTTTCAGTTTGAAATTGAAATCATGTTCATCTGTATTCGGACCGAAACGGATTTCTTTTACAACCTGCTTTCCTTGCTTTGACTTTAACTCTTTATCTTTTTTCTTTTTATCGTATAGGAACTTCTGATAATCGACAATTCTACAAACGGGAGGATCAGCATTCGGTACTATTTCAACAAGATCCAGTTCCAGTTCTTTGGCCATCTTCAATGCATCCTCACGAGAATACACTTCAGGTTCGACATTTTCACCGACAAGACGAACTTTTAAAGCGACGACTCGCTCGTTAATACGATGTTCATCCTCTTTTTTGATCGGACCACGGCCTCGCATGAATGGCGGACGGGGACGATTTAAAGGCGGGCGATTGGAATTAGTGTTAAGTGGTGCTGCTATTGGAAACCTCCTTTTAGATTATTTGTACTATTTATTAGTTTACTTCGAGGCTGGTATTAACCTCACTTTGAATGTGCTTAACTAGCTCATCGATAGTTTTGGTGCCGAGGTCATTTCCGCCATGCTGGCGTACTGAAACGGTGTTTTCGTTGAACTCTTTTTCCCCGATAATCAACATATATGGGATCTTTTTCATCTCTGCATCACGGATTTTCTTTCCGATCTTTTCATCCCTATTGTCAACGAGCCCGCGAATATCGGAATTAATTAATAATTGTAAAACTTTTTTCGCGTGATCGTTATATTTTTCGCTTATAGGAAGGATAGTTAATTGAGTAGGAGCCAACCAAATAGGGAAATTACCCGCATAATGCTCTATCAGGAAGCCAATTAATCGCTCATGTGTACCAAGTGGAGCGCGGTGAATGCAGATTGGTGTTTCCAATTTATTCTGATTGTTCTTGTAAACCAGTCCAAAACGAGCAGGTACAGCAAAATCAACCTGATTCGTGGCCAGTGTAAATTCCTTACCAATGGCACTCCAGACCTGAACATCAATTTTAGGACCGTAGAAAGCTGCCTCATCAGGAACTTCCACGTATGGAATTTTACTGTCAATTAGTACTTGACGCACCATGTCTTCAGTTTCTTTCCACAATTCCGGATTGTCAACATATTTCTTTCCAAGCTTCTTCGGTTCATGTGTTGAAAATCTCATGACATACTTGCCAATATTGAAGATTTTGAAATAACGTAAATACATGTCATTCACTGCTCTGAACTCATCAGCAAATTGTTCACGGGTACAGTAGATGTGAGCATCATTCATTTGAAGTGCACGCACTCGCATCAATCCGAAAAGTTCACCCGATTGTTCGTATCGATAGCAGGTACCATATTCAGCCAATCGAATAGGAAGATCACGATAGGATGGATTTAGTTCTTTAAAGATTTTATGATGGTGCGGACAATTCATGGCCTTCAGGTAATACTTTTCACCTTCCAGAATCATGGGTGGATACATACTGTCTTCGTAGTATGGTAAATGTCCACTTGTCCTATACATAGACTCCTTTGCAATGTGTGGAGTCCTTACACGCTGATATCCTGCTTTTTGCTCAGTAGATTTTGCCAGCTTTTCCAATTGCTCAATCATTGTTGC
Source organism: Bacteroidota bacterium (assembly GCA_043721935.1). Classification (GTDB taxonomy): domain Bacteria; phylum Bacteroidota; class Bacteroidia; order AKYH767-A; family 2013-40CM-41-45; genus JADKIH01. Next base: position 4,853 of record JAYSPU010000015.1, read on the forward strand.
ACCATTTGGAAGCCAAAGTGGTAAACCCGGACCTACATCATCATCGAAAGTAAAGATCTCCATTTCTTTTCCGATTTTCCGGTGATCTCTTTTCTTGGATTCTTCCAGCATGAGCATATACTCATCCAGTTGACTTTTTTTCGGAAAAGTAATTCCATATATACGGGTAAGTTGCTTGTTTTTCTCATCACCTCGCCAATAAGCGCCGGCAATGTTCATCAGCTTTACGGCTTTAACGTAACCAGTATTCGGAATATGTGGTCCACGGCAAAGGTCTGTAAATTCACCCTGAGTATAAAAGGTAATCGTTCCGTCTTGTAGTTCGTTGATCAGATCCAGTTTGTATTCGTCTCCCTTTGCAGTGAAGTAGGATAAAGCATCGGCTTTGGAAACTTCTTTACGAACAAAAGAATTAGCCATTCGAGAAAGTTCGATTATTTTATCTTCGATCTTTTTAAAATCATCCGACGACAAGGCCTGACCACCAAGGTCAACATCGTAATAGAATCCATGATCGATTGGAGGACCAATGCCAAATTTAATTCCCGGATACAATGCTTCCAGAGCTTCAGCCATTATGTGAGCAGAGGAATGCCACATGGCAGTTTTACCTTCACTATTGTCCCAGGTAAAAAGCTGGAGAGCAGCGTCACCCGTAATTGGACGGGTTGCATCCCAGATTTCTCCATTTACTTTGGCAGATAACACATTTCGAGCGAGACCTTCGCTAATGCTTTTAGCAATCTCCAATGCAGTTGTACCGCTTGGATATTCCCTGACGATTCCGTCCGGAAAAGTAATTTTAATCATAGTTAACGGGAATAAATCAAGGGTGAAATATACGAAGAAAGACTGAAAATAGTTCACTGTCAATTGGCAGTTATTCAGTTGTCAGTTGATCTGTTGGTGCAAAGAAATCCGGATTCTAAAAACTACTGAATATCTCTCTTGTTACTTATTTTTCAAGTACTCCTGCGATATCGGGGAGAAAGTATTTATTGCTTTTCAAAATCTTACCGTCTTCGCGATAGATGGGTTTTCCTTGTTCGTCCAGTTTACTCATGTTGCTTCGGTGAATTTCTTCAAACACTTCTGTTATTTTGTGCTGAAGTCCGTGCGCAATAATAGTTCCGAACAGGATATACATTTTATCTCCTAGAGCGTCTGCTATCAGTGTGAGATTTTTCTGCTCACAGGCTTCGAGGTATTCATCATTTTCTTCCTGCATCAACCTGTGACGTAGTTGGACTATTCTGTCTGAAACTTCTGTTGTTGGTTGTTCATGAAATTCCAGTCCGAAAACTTCATGAAATTCTTTGACTTTGTCTATGTATTGAATCATGGTGGTTAGTTTTTATCAGGTATAATCAGTTGGAAGTATAATTAGGTTTGGATAATGCCTACATTATATTGTCGGGTAATAGGAGCATGGTCAGCTGCTTCAATGCCCATTGAAATCCAGGTTCTCGTTTCCAACGGATCAATTACAGCATCGAGCCATAGTCTTGCAGCGGCATAGTAAGGTGAAATCTGAGAGTTGTATTTATCTGTGATTCTCTTTAGCAATTCTTCCTCGTCTTCTTTTGTAATTTCTTTTCCTTGTGATTTCAAACTGCTGACTTGAATTTGCAAAAGTGTTTTTGCAGCTTGAGAACCTCCCATAACTGCTATTTGTGCGGTTGGCCAACCGACAATCAATCTTGGATCATATGCTTTTCCACACATGGCATAATTTCCTGCACCGTATGAATTACCAATGATTACAGTGAATTTCGGAACAATTGAATTACTCATGGCATTCACCATTTTTGCTCCGTCTTTAATTATTCCTCCTTGCTCGCTTCTGGTTCCAACCATAAATCCGGTTACATCCTGAAGAAAAACCAATGGAATTTTCCGCTGATTACAATTCATAATAAATCGCGCAGCCTTATCAGCTGAGTCAGAATAAATCACTCCGCCAAAACGCATTTCACCTTTTTTACTCTTCACCACCTTTCGTTGATTGGCAACAATGCCAACTGCCCATCCATCAATGCGAGCTAAACCGCACACGATACTCTGACCATATGCATCTTTGTATTCATCGAACTCTCCATTGTCAACTAAACGGTAGATGACTTCATGCATGTCGTATTGCTTGCTCGGATCCGATGGAACAATTCCATACATCTCTTTCGGATCTTTTATTGGCGGCTGCGATTTCTCTCTGCTAAATCCGGCTTTTTCAAAGGAACCAATTTTGCTGAAAATGTTTTTGATGTGATCAAGCGCAGCTTTATCATTCGGAAATTTATTATCCGTTACTCCTGAAATTTCACATTGTGTGGTTGCGCCTCCTAATGTTTCATTGTCAACTTCTTCTCCAATTGATGCTTTCACAAGATAAGAACCGGCTAAAAATATCGTTCCTGTTTTATCAACTATCATCGCTTCGTCACTCATGATTGGAAGATAAGCGCCACCAGCTACACAACTTCCCATGATTGCAGCTACCTGAATAATTCCCATCGAAGACATCATGGCATTATTTCTGAAAATCCGTCCGAAGTGTTCTTTGTCAGGAAAAATTTCATCTTGTAAGGGAAGAAATACACCTGCACTGTCGACTAAGTAAATAATTGGTAGTCGGTTTTCCATTGCGATTTCCTGAAAACGCAGATTTTTCTTACCTGACATTGGAAACCAGGCTCCGGCTTTTACAGTAGCATCATTAGCCACAATCACACATTGGCGTTTGCTTACATATCCAATTCCGCCAACTACTCCGGCAGCCGGACAACCTCCGTATTCTTCGTACATTCCATCAGCTACAAATGCGCCGATTTCCAGAAAAGTGGAATTTTTATCGATCAGGTACTCGATACGCTCACGAGCTAATAACTTGCCTTGAGCCTTTTGTTTGGCTGCATTTTTCTTACCGCCACCTTCGTCAATTTTAGCAAGCTTGTATTTTAATTGGTCGACGAGCTGACGCATTGCGTCTTCGTTTTTATTGAATTCAATATCAGTCATAGAGAGGCGAAGATACGATTTAGAGGTTACAACTCATAAGTGGAAAATCCGGAGGTATTAACAAATTGTAATTGTTTTTCAAAGTTAAATAGGAAGGAAATGAATGATAATTCCATTGGCATCAATTCCATTTTTTAAATTGCAAATGTCCGTACCAGGCGAACGTCATAAAAAAATTAGCAATAACAAGGAGTAAAATTGAGACAATTCCTCTTTCCATAATTTACCTATCTTTTTTTCTTGCAAAATAAATTTAGAAATCGGTGAGCTTTTAATGCTTCGAATTCAAATTTTGCGATGACAATTTCTACTTCTTTTAAATCCGATGGTTCTGTCGTGTGATATAGCCAGACATTTATATTTACCTTTTCATCGTCAGATAAAAATACATATTTGGGTTTCTTTTTTGCAGAAGCAATTTTCTTTTTAACACTGTCTGGATTTAGGCTATTTATATAATCAGATTCAAAACACATTTTGCTTTTAGTGATATCAATTATGTGATGTGTCCGTTTAGAAAGGTCGGTGTCAAATCGATAGGCCTGGTCTTCGTGAGGCTGGACTACATATTGCGTGTTTTTGTTTTCTTGCTTTCCCCAATAGGAAAACTCAATGTCTACTTCTTTATGATAATTAGTAGTATCATCCCTGTCGTAAATAAACAATCCGATGACAATATCTTTGTCTAAAGGAACAGTCAAGGGTTCCAAATAAAAGTGATAGCGACCATTCCCTAAACTTTGCACTGCCTGAACTTCCGGACAATACCAGTTATCGTTTCTAAACGTCAAGCGTAAATGCAATTTACCTTCTTTGTCAACAAATACATTTTCTTTACTTCCTGAGAAGTAATTATTACCCGGTCCTGTTCTTTTTTCGTATGAATCTTTGGTTACCCATTTATACCCTGAGAATTCAATGGTATCGCCTCTGTTCTGAGGTATTTTTTTTGCAAAAGAAGAATGAAAACACAATGTCATAAATGCGACAACAAGTAGTTTGATGGAAAAGGTATTATCTTTTATTTTTAAAATCATGCGCGGGGATGATGTTTAATAATCGAGGCCCGAAGAAAGTCACGGTCTAGGTGTGTATAAATTTCTGTTGTGGTAATACTTTCGTGCCCGAGCATTTCTTGAACTGCACGTAAATCAGCTCCTCCTTCAATCAAATGAGTTGCAAATGAATGACGGAAGGTGTGGGGTGATATTTTTTTCTTCAGTCCTGATTTCACGGCCAGTGCTTTGATTAATAAAAACACCATCACACGTGAAAGTACAGTTCCTGATTTATTTAAAAAAACAAAATCTTCGAATCCTTTTTTAATCGTCATGTGACACCTGATCTCACCGGTGTAAATTTTCAGATGCTTAATCGCTACACTTCCGATTGGTACCAATCGTTCTTTATCTCCTTTTCCAATTACTTTGAGAAATCCGATTTCAGTATGGAGGTTTGATAAGCGCAGATTGATTAATTCAGTCACGCGTAATCCGCAGCCATAAAGTGTTTCAAGCATGGCTTTATTTCTCACTCCTTCAGGTTTACTCAGGTCGATGACTGCAATTAAATTATTGATGTCTTCTACAGATAAAGTGTCCGGTAGTTTTCTCCCTAATCGAGGAGATTCAAGTAACTGGGAAGGATCATCGGTCACAATATTTTCAATCAGGCAATACTTGAAAAAACCTTTGATGCCGGAAATTATACGAGCCTGACTTCTGGCACTCAGTTGCAATTCATTGATCCAAATCAGGAAATCCTGCAGGTGTTGAAGAGATATGGCAGCCGGATTTAAATTTAATTGGTTTAATGTCAGGTACTGATCCAGCAGCGTAATATCATGTAGGTAAGCTTGAATGGAATTTTCCGATAAGGAACGTTCCAGTTTCAGGTAGGACTTAAATCCTGTTATATAAGGTTTCCAGCTCAAGCGTAATTATTCAGATCTCAAAAACGTCATTTAGTTGCTTATCTTTACCGTTCAAGAAAGGAAATTATTCACATTTTT
>JAYSPU010000016.1:0-29397 GCA_043721935.1 Bacteroidota bacterium
TTTCTGTGTTTTATGAAAAAATAATCATCTGCCCATGTTTTAAATTTTTCATAGTAGTTAAGATCAAATTGATCACAAGTCTTTTTTAACTCCTGGTGAAAATATGTAGCATCCTTCTGGTTAACATAATGTGGAGTTAAGTCAATTCCTCCTCCAAACCAAGAAGTAATTCCCGGCATCTCAAAATACCGAACATTCATGTGAATGATTGGAACAAAAGGATTTTTAGGATGAATTACAATTGAAATTCCGGTTGCATAAAAATCAACAGAGGTTTCAGACGATAACTTCAATTGTTGTTTCAGAAAATCAGGTGCCGGACCGTGTACAGCTGAAAAATTTACACCTCCTTTTTCGATCACATCACCATTCTCAATAACTCTGGATCGACCTCCTCCTCCACCGGTTCTATCCCATAAATCTTCTTTAAAAAAGGCCTTTCTATCAGCTTTTTCAAGTCCAATACAAATTTTGTCCTGAAGCCCTTTGAGCCATTCAGCAATTTCGAACCGATCAGGTCGGGGAACTATTTTCATTTTATTTTTTTTGCTAAATCTTCCGATTCATCCTCTCCGGCTTTGAAAACATGAATCTCCTTATTCTCCAATGAAGCTCCATCATTTGATTCTGTAAAGTGATAGTTTGTAAATAAACCTTTCACATCAGGAATTGTATTTATAAACACAGATTTCCCATTTTCCAAAATACATTTTATTAAAACCTGAGCAGCGTCATACCCTTGAAGAGCTGTCTCCCTTGGCTCACTGCCGAATTTTTCACGAAAATATTTTCTTATTGCAATGACTTCAATTGGATTGAAATTGCTTTGACCTGAATTGAACAAAATAACATTTGTTTGTTCAAGCAACTTAGGATCTACCGTCTCGAAAGATTGCCATGTTGGTAAGCCGATCACGTGGAAACGATAATCATTTTTTTTGTCCCTGAGTGCAGATAATATACTAGTAACCATTGCCTCATTAGACGTTGAAATAAAAATTACTGTATTCTTTGATTTAGACAAACTATCAAGTAGACCTTGAATACCATTTTTGACATAATCACTTTGAAAAACAATACCATTGTTCTTCTTCGCCCATCCGTGCTTAAAAGCAATTGATCGTTCGTTTTCCTTTGTGTTATTAGTTTTTAAAATAATTGCATTCGAACCGGGAAAATATTTAGATGCGAATTCACCAATTGATTCACATTGTGAAAGTGCGGACGGAATCAGGGATACAGCATTTTTATTATTCCTAATTATTTCACTTGAGTTTATTTCAGTTGCAAATAATTTAATATTTCGACTCTGACAAATGGTTGAAATGATCTTTAACATTGGACCATTTTCATTCGTGATAATGGCGGAATAATTGATGTCCTTTTTTATTAAACGGATTAATTTTAATGTGTCACTTTCTGAGTCTATTACCGTTAGTTGAATTTTAACTCCGGATTTTGAAAGTTTTTCTAATCCATAACGGACACTTTCAATGAAATCAATATTTCTGGTTATTTCTTTATCCAAAGACTCATCAATATAAGCAGAATCAATTTCCTTCTTTTCTAAATATTGTTTAGACAAGCTTAAGGTTGTTATAACCGCAATTTGGTATAGATCATTTGGATTATGTCGCGTTGCATCTCTTTCTTCTGATAGAACTGCATTTCCAATATCTTCATTCAACCAAGACCAGGCAGGTATCCATAATTTCGATTTGGTTTTCAATCCTTGCGATTGTATATCGGGATTAAATTGGAGAATTTCCTCCTGCGGAATTTTAAATTTTTGAGAAATACTAAAAAGAGTTTCTCCTTTTTCTACTTTATAAATAAAAAATTTCCTGGAGTTTAGAAAGCGAGCATCTGAGGTGTCTTTTTTTTGCAGTGTTTGACTCCATGCAGATTGACCAATGCCGGTTAATAAAAATAATAAAAATAATATGTAATTTCTTTTTTTCATTTTCAATTTTCTTATTCCCATTCTATCGTTGCAGGGGGTTTTGAACTGATATCGTATACAACCCTATTAATTCCTCTTACTTTGTTGATAATAGTATTAGAGACTTTTGCCAGGAATTCATAAGGTAAATGACTCCAATCTGCTGTCATGCCATCAATGGATGTAACTGCTCTCAAACAAACCACATTTTCATAGGTACGTTCATCACCCATAACTCCGACAGATTGAACCGGTAAAAGAATTACTCCAGCTTGCCATACTTTTTTATACAGATCATTTGATTTTAGCATTTCAATAAAAATTGAATCAGCTTCCTGAACCAATTCTACCTTTTCAGGTGTTATATCTCCTAAAATCCGAATGGCTAACCCCGGGCCAGGAAATGGATGACGGTTTAAGATTAATGGATCCAAGTTAATTTCTGCACCAACTTTACGAACCTCATCTTTAAACAATGTTTTCAACGGCTCGATAACCTTCAGGTACATTTTTTCAGGAAGTCCACCGACATTGTGATGACTCTTAATGGTTGCTGAAGGGCCGTTAACACTGACGGATTCAATAATATCCGGATATATCGTGCCTTGTGCCAACCATTTCACATCCTGAATGAGATGTGCTTCCTGATCGAACACATCAATAAAAGTTTTCCCTATCGCTTTTCTTTTTTCCTCAGGATCTGTCAAACCTTTAAGTGAAGAATAAAATTTTTCTTTCTCATCAACACCTTTGATAGCTAATCCCATGTGAATATAACTTTCAAGAACTGATTCGAATTCATTTTTTCTAAGCAATCCATTATCTACAAAAATGCAATGCAATTGTTTTCCGATGGCCTTGTGTAATAACAAAGCAGCTACTGAACTATCAACTCCTCCTGAAAGACCTAAGACAACCTGATCATTTCCTATCTGAGATCTTAAATATTGAATTGTTTCTTCAACAAAAGAAGCAGGTGTCCAATCCATTTTACATCCACAGATTTCCACAATAAAATTTTTCAATAATTTACTGCCATCTGTTGAGTGAGTGACTTCCGGATGAAATTGAATTCCGTATGTCTGTTCTCCCTTTATTTTATAACCGGCAACTTTAACATCTGTTGTACTGCAAATGATTTCAAAATTCGTTGGCGTTTCCAAAATGGTATCACCATGAGACATCCAAACAATCGTTCCTGTATTTAATCCATTAAAAAGTGCATCCTGAGAAATGGCTGTAATATTTGCTCTTCCATACTCTCTGATTTTCGAAGGAACAACCTTCCCGCCTTCTTTAAAAGCCATCAGCTGCGCACCATAACAAATACCAAGGACAGGAACTTTTGATCGGATCTCAGATAAATCCAAATCAGGCGAATTTTTATCACGTACTGAGGAAGGACTCCCGGATAAAATTACACCGGTAACATCCGTACTTAATTTGGGGAATTTATGAAAAGGATGGATTTCACAATAAACGTTTAACTCTCTGATACGCCGAGCTATAAGTTGCGTGTACTGAGATCCAAAGTCTGCAATAAGAATCGTTTGGTGCATGGGCAAAAGTATCCAGAATTTTCTCTTAACACTATTGAGAATGGCTTTTTTAGCAAATTTATTTCAACACTAATTTTTAATTGAAGAAGGAATAAAATCGAAACTAAGAAGGCTACCAATTTACTCATGCAGTTTTCCTTCATTTATGGTTGAAGAAGTAGTTTTTTTAAAAATTCCGGATTCCAAAAGTAAATTAAACTCTAAAGTGAAAGGGTCAATTTGTTCTTTCAGATGATCAATAAATTCAAATCCATATCGGAGGAGATATGGCAATATCGTTTCTGATCTTTCTTGTAATTGTCCTGAAGGAAATAGTTTTTCTTTGATCTTTTTGATCTGATTGACTTCTGTTTCATTCTTCTTTTTTTGAGAACGAATGACTTTTTGCTCCAGTTGTTTAAGTGCATTTAAAAACCGATGCCGTTCTGATTCAGCAACCGGTTGGAGTGTTGTATCAATTGCATTTATTTTTAGGTTTAATTGGTCAAAAAGATTTTCAAATTCTTCACCAATTTTTTGAACATTGAATTCTTCCTCTGTAAATTCAACAATATACTGTTTGATTAATTCGTCTTCTGAAAGAAATATATCTTCAACTTTGATATGAAGTTTTTCCATTCTCTCTAACATGCCTGAGTCCAGAATCAACATTGAGTTTCTAAGAAGCAATCCCGGGAAATTAATTTTATAATGGTCAAATAATTTTTTATACTCTAACCAATAGCCAATTTCTGCAGGACCGCCTATGTAAACCAGATTTGGCAAAATACATTCTTGATATATTGGTCGTAAAACTACATTCGGGCTAAATCGTTCCGGATGCTCTTTAAGATTCTGAATCAATTCATTTTTTGTAAAGATGATTTTTGAATCCAGTACTTTATAATGATCATTTTCAAAAATAATTCTTGATCTTTCATTTTCTGCGAGGTAAAATAGGTTTATTTCTCTCGGATGAGCCTGAGGCGAATAATGTTTTTCAGTTAATTCAAGATTAGTTTTAGATACTAAATTGAAAGCTGTTTGATTTAAAGCATCATCCGCCATAACGGAAGAAAATTTACGTTTCAAATCTGCATCGTCAGGATCCAACACCACTAAACCATATTTTCCAAAAAGCACATTCACCCAATAACGAGTTGCTGAAGCCAGATTTCGCTCATCAGCGTAAGCTGTTTTGATGAGTGAAGATAGAATCTTTGCATGAGGCGATTCGCCAAATTTTTCAATGATTGAATTACTGAACTCATTAAAATTAGCAAGTGATAACTTTCCTGATGCTCCTTTGTATTTCGTTTCGAATTTATATTCCTTTCCAAACAAATTAAAATGATCTATTTCATCAATGTCATGGTCTTCACTTGCCATCCAATAAACAGGAATGAAATTTTTATCCGGATGACTTTTCTTTAACTCTTCCGAAAGACAAATTGTAGTAAGTAATTTGCTAATAACGTAAAGTGGCCCGGAAAAAATATTCAACTGATGACCTGTTGTTATCGTAAAAGTATTTAGTTCAAGTAACCGATCAATATTCTGATGTACTGCAGAATGCTGAATATCTTTTGGGATATCTGAGTACTGACTTTTCAAAGATTTTACAAGTGTAAACCGATCAACCTCTTTTGAAAACTCGGCGATCTCTTTATTCAAGCCTATTAAATCAGGGAAAAAGCGGTAAAATGAAGGTGTCTTTTCGTTTTTTTCAAGATAATCGAGGATTATCTTCGAAAAATGGCCTGTTTGGCGAAAAGGAATGCGTTTTCTTGTAAAAAAGCTCATTATAGAGGTTTCTGACGGTAAAGGTAAAGGATTTCGTGAAGCGCTATAATTAATTCAAGATTCATTGTATTTAATCGGTTTGCGGGTTATATTTGAGAAGGTTAATTACTGCGATTCCTAATTCTTCTCTCATTATATCATATCGTCTTTAGATTTAGACGAACAACTAACATTATGTGTAAATGAAAATAAATTTACTTCAGAAAATATTGTCGTTCCGAAAATTATTTGTTTTAGTTTCATTAGCTTGTATTACGATAAGCACTCAAGGACAAATTGCAAATTATTCACGAACAGTTTCAACTGGTGTAGCTTTAGAACCGGTTGGAAGCGTTTCGGGACTGATTATTTCAGCAGTAGATGATGGCGTATCTTCTTTAGTTAGTCTTCCTTTTAGTTTCACAATGAATGGCGTAAGTTATAGTCAGTTTAGCGTGAATAGCAATGGCTTACTAAGATTGGGAAGTACTATTGTTTCAAATGTTGCATTAAACAATCTTAATTCTTCGACTGACTTACCAAAGATTACACCTTATTGGGATGACCTTGCAGTCAATAGTGCCGGTGGAATTTACTATTGGACAACCGGGGTTTCTCCAAACAGAAAGTTAATCGTAGAATTCAAAGTTACGGTGCCAAAAAATGCTTCAAATACCACCTATCAGATTTGGTTTTTTGAATCAACAAATAATATTCAATTTGTATATGGAGCCATTCCAACGAATTCCGCTCAATATTCTTCAGGAATCGCAACAAGTACAACTGACTTCATTAGTATTTCTCCTTCCGGTTCCACAGCACCGACAAGTACAGCAACAGTAAACAATGCAAATACTGCTGCTATAACAACAGGACTGTCTGTCCTCTTTACTCCTCCTTTACTCTGTCCGGTTTCATATACACCTGCTACAGGTTCTACCGGAGTAAATCCAACTTTAGGCCGTACCTTAACTTGGGCTAACGGTGGTGGCGCAACATCCTATGATGTTTATTTTGGAACCTCCCCTACTCCTCCACTCGTATCAACTTCACAAACTGCAACTTCATATGCAACGGGTGCAATGAGTGATAGTACTACCTATTACTGGAAAGTTATTTCAAAAAATAGTACTACGTCTGCCTCTGCTTGTTCAACCTTATCCTTCACAACTTCCGCACTATTAAAATATAATGTTAATCGATTTACGGGAATAGGATTTAATTCTATAAGTACAACAGGCACATCCATTTCTTCCTGGAAAAATAACACTTCAACTGATGACAACATCAGTAATAATGTTCAGGTTGGATTTAGTTTTCGTTATGCCGGAGCATTATATACAAGTTTACAGGTTGGAGTAAATGGATTTATATTATTTGATACTGCATCAACAGCAACAGGTGGTGGAACCAACCCGTATAACTACAATGTAGATAATTTTTTCGCTAATGGTTCTACTATGTCTCCTTTGATGATTGCTCCTTTTTATCAGGATTTAATTTGTCAGGGAAATCCCGGAACACTAGCCTCTCTTCAAAGTTCAATCAAGTACTCACTTACCGGCTCTACGGGTAGTCGTGTATTTACTATTGAATGGGTACACATGGAAACTTTTAATAACGCCGGGCCCGATTTAAGTTTTCAGATAAAATTATATGAAGGTACTAATGCAGTTGAATTTGTCTATGGTACGATGGAAGGATTTAACGGGACTTCAAACTACTTCTATAAGTATAATGTTGGGATGACCGGTAAATATATTAGTAATCCGGTACGGAGTGGAGAGATTTTCGGACTCTTAACAGAAAACACAAGAAATTTCGGAACAGTGACCACTAGTTTAGTAAAAACGATTCCTGATTGTAACTCTATGTTACAATTCACTCCATCAACTTATTCACCTTATTCCATTGTTGTAAACATTCCTGTTAATGATAATGTTTCAGGTTCAACACATCTTGATGTGAACATTTCTCCTTGTACATCCTATTGTAACACCTACTATCTTTCTGCAAATGCAACTGCTTCAAATGTCGGAACAGCTTGTATTGGAAATCCGGATGATGATGTATGGTTTGAATTCACTGCAACAAACCCAAACACAACAATTAAAGTAGCAGCTTCCGGTGGGTATACGCCTGCATTACAATTGTTCAATTCATCCATGGCTTCGTTAGGTTGTATTTCCGGAAGTGAAGGTTTTTCTGCTACACTAAATCCAACACTTAGCTTGAATTCCCAATATTTTGTCCGTGTTTATGATGCTAATTCAGGATCTGGAAACAGTGGTCGATTTTCAATTTGTGTGAGTGCAACTTCACTGCCACCATCCAATGACGATTGTGTAAATGCAATCTCAATGCCTGTAACTGCTTCAATTACTTATACAACGGGAATTCAAAACTTATCAGCTACAGCTTCCGGTGGAATTCCTACTTGTTCACTTGCTTCGACAAATCCGGATGATGATGTATGGTATCGTTTTACTGCATCAAATACTACTGAAGTTATTTCTGTATTGGGTTCTACCGGATTTGACCCGGTCGTACAATTATTCTCAGGAGCATGTGGTTCTTTATCTGCGATACAATGTGTGAACAGTACCGGATCCGGTCAATTAGAAACCCTAACCGCAACTAATCTGACACGAAACCAGATATATTATTTCAGAATTTATCATTACGGAGTTGGTGCGGGTACAGGTAATTATTCATTAAACGTTTCATCACCTCTTCCTTCTTGCCCTGCAACTCTTCTGCCTGCTACAGGAACAGTTAATGTTCCGGTAACAGGACTTACACTCAGTTGGAGTCCAGTCACTAATGTGAATCAATACAGAGTTTTGATAGACTCATTATATAATCCTCCTACCGCACTCTATGCTGTTACCACCGACACTTTTTATGTAGTTAACCAGATTACTCCCGGATTTGATTATTTCTGGTCTATTCAACCTGAAAACAGTAGTGGATATCGCACAACTTGTCAATCGAATTATTTTAGTGCAATACCACTACTTTATTCACTTAAAATCAAAACCTATTTACAAGGATTCTATATTGGCAATGGTCAAATGAACAAAAGTCTCAACCCTGCTGATACATTAGCTGATACAATTACAGTGAATCTGGTTAATCCGGTTACTAAAAACATTTCATATACCACAAAAGCCTTGCTTAGTATCTATGGTAATGCAAATGCTTATTTTCCTCAAGCAGCAATTGGTCAGACTTATTATATTGTTCTCAAACATAGAAACAGTTTAGAAACCTGGAGTGCTTCAACTTTTAGCTTTAATACTCCGGATACACTGTATAATTTTTCTGATGCAGCTACTAAGGCTTATGGAAATAATATGGTTCTTGTTTCTACAGGAGTGTATGCACTTCACGGTGGAGATGTAAACCAGGATGGTTTCATCAACATTACTGACTTTCAACTTCTCAATACAAACATTGGTTTATTCTATACCGGCTATATCAGAGAAGATGTGAATGGTGATAAAATAGTTGAATCGTCAGATTACAGCTTTATGGAAAATAAGCTTAGCACTTCAGTATCTGTTTTAAAACCATAAATCGATTTCTTCTTGCAATATTGTCTTGAGTTTACCGTCTTTTTGATGGTAAACTTCGCTTTGAAGCAAATTCTTTAGAAATTCACTTTTGAAAAATTTGTTTTACGAAAATAGAATCAAGCCTTTCAATGTTTTTTTCAATCAACAATTTTCATATTTCAACCTCTTCAACTTTATTTGAGAGTACTTTTTTTTCCAAATGGAATAGTCTGGAACCGGATAATACTCTAACTAAATATTACCATTTCCTTGAGTCTGTTAAACCTGTAGACATAACATTTATCTATATCGTTATTGAAAAAGATATAGCAGGAAAAAGAGTTGTTTGTGGTAAGTGTTATGTTCATGACGTTCTGTTTAAACCGGATAATGTAAAACTTACAAATCCATTTCTAGGTTTTTTATGTCGCTTCTTTTTAAGGATTAGACCATTCAGAATGTTCATTTATGGAAATGTATTTGCTGTAGACTTTCCGACAGTTTCATTTGAACCTTCACTAATAAGTAGAGAAGAATTTGCAAAATTGCTGGTCGGAATCAATGAAAAATATAAAAGCGACGTTCTGATATTAAAAGATTTGCCTCACGTTTTTCAACCTGAGTTGATGAGTTCGATTGGCTTGGAAAAATATTCAACGGATCTGACTATGACCATGAAAATTCGTCCTGAGTGGAATTCATTGGCTGATTATACCTCTGCATTGACAAAAAAATACAGAAAACGTGCAATGAAGATTATGGAAAAGGGCAAAGCACTTTCAAAACGCATGCTGTCTTTCGAGGAAATTAGTGAACGTAAAATTCAGATCAATGAATTATTGAATCAGGTAGCTAAAAACCAATTGGTTCGAATCGGAATCTTAGATGGCTCATACCTTGAAAAGTATATGGCTCAGTTTCCTGATGTCTTTAAGATAACAGGTGTTTTTTTAGATGATCAAATGGTTGGGTTCTATTCAAGAATCGATCGAGGCGAAATGCTTGAAATCCATTACATCGGAATGGATTATAAATTAAATGAAAGTCACTTGTTATATTTTAACATGCTTTTCTATGCACTAGAAGATGCGATTCTGGAGAAAAGAAAACTGCTTGAGTTAGGTCGTACTGCTCGTGAAGCAAAAGCAAGTCTGGGTTGTAAGCCGGAATATTTCAATGACTATTTAAGAATCAATAACGCAGCTGCTAGATTTTTGGCAAATCGACTAACCGGTTTTTTCCAGGCCGAAATGGGAAATACTTGGTTAAAACGGCATCCTTTTTCAAGCAAAAACGCTTCAAGCTCATGATATAATTCTCACATAAACATAAAGTCGGCGTGCTTTTCTTCTTGTTTTTTCCAATAAAAGCTTAATTTTGCCTCTATGACTCAAAACACTAAATCTTCAATCGGTCTTTTTGCTATTGCATTAGTAAGTCTTGCAGCATTATCCAGGTTCATTCCACATCCTTTTAATTTTACTGCAATTGGTGCAATGGCTTTATTTGCAGGAGCTAATTTTAAAAATAAAAAGCTGGCTTACTTACTTCCGGTTTTTGCCATGATACTGACTGATCTCTATTTTGGATTGCACTTCTCTATTCTTCCTGTTTATTTTAGTTTCGTATTGACAGTCTGGCTTGGAACCCGAATGAATGGTAAGGTTAAAGCATCTTCAATCTTTAAAAATTCTCTCGTCTCTTCAGTGCTTTTTTTCCTTATTACTAATTTACCATTCTGGTATGCAGATTTAAGTTTATACACACTCGACTTAAAAGGCACACTACTAAGTTATTCAATGGCTCTTCCTTTCTTTACAAATCAATTGATAGGCGATCTTTTTTATAATGGACTTATGTTTGGCTGTTTCTACCTGATTAAAAAAAGTCAACTAAGGTTGACTCCACAAGACCTTTAGATTCAAACTTGATATAAAAGAAGAAACCCAGCCTTACGGGGCTGGGTTTTCTTTTTTTTCAACCTTACGGGGTTGAACTGGATAAATCAATCTTACGGGATTGCTGAAAAATTTTATTTGTTTTTGGTTGGTGTGCTTTACAAGTTCTTTAACGCCCTACTTCCTTAAAAAGATAATATTCGAATGACAGGATCATTACAGAAGTAAGAAATCAGTAATTGATCCGTTTTTGAGCCCTTTTCCAGTTGAATGTACAATTTGTCAGTCTTTACTTAGTCTCTCTTTTCCAAAGATTTACGGAAAAAAATTGCGTACTTCCGTTGCTTTTTTCATATTGTAACATCGAAATAGGACTGTAATAAATGCTTCTAAAGTCACTCCTTTCATCTATTCTACTCTGCTTTTTGTCAGGCATGGTACAAGCTGTTGCTCCTCCTGTGCGGGATTGGCAACATGCATTAGGCGGAAGTAATTCTGATAACGGTACAAAAGTCATTAGTGACAGAGTTGGTGGTTATTGGATACTTGGAAATACTGACTCCAACGATGGTGATATTATTTCTAATTCCGGTTCAACAGATCTTTTTTTAATACACCTGGATGTCAATGGATCAATTCTCCGAAAATTTAATTTTGGTGGAAGTGGAATTGACATTGGAACAGGATTGCTTTTGCAAAACAATGGCAATTTGATATTAGCGGGTTACTCCACTTCTTCCGGTATTTTTTCCGGAGGAAATTATGGAAGTTATGATGGATTTATATTATGCGTAGATACCTCTGGTACCAGGCTTTGGTCAAATCATTATGGTGGACCAAATGCTGACTTAATCTATCATATCCTGGCTGTATCAGACGGATTTATTCTTACCGGTGGCTCTTACTCTTCTTTCCAAAATAGTACTAACCACGGAGATCAGGATGTTTGGGTGTTAAAAACAGATACTAGCGGAAATGTTGTCTGGCAAAAAAACTTTGGCGGGTCAAATCTGGACATTGGATATAGTTCTGTTGTTTCAGGAAATGATATTGTTACTGCAGGCATTACACTTTCAAACGATCAGGATGTGAGTGGAAATCATGGATCTGTTGATGCGTGGATTCTTCGACTATCATCTTTTGATGGAACGCTAATCTGGGAAAGATGTTATGGCGGTTCTTCTAATGATGCGGCCTTTTGTTTAAAAACTATTTCAAATGGCAGGCTGCTTTTTGGTGGTTATAGTCGCTCGTCGAATGGAGATTTAACCGGTAACTATGGTTATGCAGATGCATGGATAGGCCTAATAGATAACAATGGCGTATTAATTAATCAAAAAAACTTTGGTGGCACGGCTTCGGATGTTGTCTATGCTATGGATGAAGCAAGTGACGGTCTTGTTTTTACTCTTTCCACAACATCAACCGATATTGACATATTGAATAATAATGGAACAGAAGATGTAGCCATTATAAAAACGGATTTGTCATTGAATAAAATTTGGTCAAAGTCATTTGGCGGAACAATGAATGACCGGCCGGCTTCTGTGTTGACGGCAAGCGGAGGACAAATTACGATATGTGGATATACGTATTCAGGAAATGGAGATGTTACAGGTAATCATGGATCTTCTGATATTTGGGTGATTCATTTATCATGTCTTACACCATCAATGGCAATTATAGGGAATACAACCTTTTCATGTATTGGTGATACTGTTACGTTGGTGAACCGATCTACCAATTACAGTTCACTTCAATGGTATTTAAATAATAATCAAATTAGTGCAATTGATACTGTCCGATTAACCATACAGAATGTTGGAAATTACACGGTCAGTATTAGCGGACAAACCTGTTATAACAGAGATAGTGTTGCATATGCATTTACAATGACAAATTGTAATCCTCCTGCTGCAGAATTTGCAAGCAACACGAATTCAATTTGTGAAGGTGGATCCATTCAATTTACTGATCAGTCGTACTTGCCATTGCAATGGGATTGGCAATTTCCGGGTGGAAATCCTACGCTTTCTTCAGATGAAAATCCAGTAGTCCTTTATACAATTCCGGGAGTCTACAATGTTGTATTAACGGTAACCAATGCAGCAGGAAGTGAAACCCTTTCACGTCCTTCTTTTGTAACTGTGCATGCTAATCCCGGTGCACCAATAGTAACAACTAGTGGAAATAATATTTTTTGCAATACCACAGATTCCATTCAGTGGTATTTCAACGGTGCGCTTCTTCAAAATTCATTTGATCCTGAATTGAACGCCGTTCCAGATGGCTACTATCAGGCTTTAGTATCCGATGAATTTGGGTGTATGGTTTACACAGATTCAGTCTTAATCAATACTTCGGCAATTGCTTTAGTATCTGCTAAAAATTCCATAACCGTTTTCCCTAACCCGGTTGTAGAATTATTAACTATCGTATCTGAATCTAATTCAAGTATTCAATTATATGATGCAAATAGTAAGGTCCTTTTTTCTTCTAAAAATTCAGGAAGGCAGACACAAATTAATATGCAAAAATTTTCTTCCGGGACTTATTACCTTTTATGTTCAAATGGTTCAACTTACTATTACAAAAAGATTGTAAAAGAATAAATAATTTTTCTTTATTGCCTAATCACCACTGATCATTTTTCCAAACAATCTACCGATTCCACGAGACTCATATTTTCTATCTTCCATAAACAACATGGCCCTAATTGCTGCTGAAAGGTCGAGTTCTATTTCGACGGCCGGCATATCATCACAGTGAATTTTATAATCTATTTCATGTGACATGACCGGAGACTTAAACAGTTATCCTTAACCTTTTCAATTAGTATTACTTTTTGAAAACGAAAATTCTATTCATGTAACAAGGTTTGTTCCGCAGCTTTCAAAATCGCAAATGCTCCATCGCGTGTTGCAGATTCTGCATACGTTCTGAGCACTGGCTCAGTACCTGAAGCACGAATCAACAACCATTCGTCATTGTTATCGTCAAAGAAGTACTTGTATCCATCAGTGTTCTCCACTCGTTTCACTTTATATTTTCCAAATGATTTATAAGCATCTTTGGCTGTATTATTTACAATTCTGACTTTGACATCTTCTTTCAAATGCATGTCATTTCGTTCAAATGAAAATGCTCCTACGATATCGTAGACTTCACGAATAAGTTCAGTCAACTTCTTTCCGCTTTTAGCCATAAATTCCCAAATCACCAACCCCATCCAGATGCCATCACGTTCAGGGATATGACCTTTAATTGCTATTCCACCACTTTCCTCTCCGCCTAATAGCACATCCTCTTTCAACATAATTTCACATATATACTTGAACCCAATTTTTACCGTCTCCATTGGCAAGCCATAGTGCTGACATAATTTTTCCACCTTAGGAGTTGTACTGAATGCAGTACAAACTTTTCCCGTCAAACCTTTATATTTTACCAGGTAATGGATGAGTAAAAGAATTATGTGCTGTGAATCAACAAAATTTCCATTGCCATCATACATCCCAATACGATCTGCATCACCATCAGTCACCAGGCCACAATCAATATTTTTTTTCTGACGAATGAGTGTTGCAAATTCCTGTAAATTTTTATCAATCGGTTCAGGTGCTTGTCCATGAAATCCGGGATTATCATCACAATGAAGTAAGGTAATTTCCGGAAATAGTTTTCGTATCACATTCTGACCTGAACCAAACATAGCATCGTATGCTAAATTTAATCCTGACTTTCGAATTAATTCAATGTCAAAATTCTTTTTTACATGTTCAATGTATTCATGTTCCAGGTCAATAATTTCAACAGCATTAGATGCAATCAACTCTGAAATTGAAATATCATTTAACTCTAATGAACAACTATCTGCAATCATGTCTTCTATTTCCTGAACATTGGAAGGTTTCATCGGGCCACCAAAAGATCCTTTTAATTTGAAGCCATTATAAGAAGGAGGATTATGAGAAGCAGTAATAATAATTCCTGCGTCAGCTTTTCTGGTAACAGTTCCCATCGACACCATCGGTGTAGAAACAAAGCCTTGTGCGAGAAATACTTTTACTCCTTTTTTAACCATCACTTTTGCAACTGTTTCAGTAAATAATTTACCGGCAAACCGACAATCATGACCGATGACAACGGATGGATTCTTCGTATTTTTTAATAACCAATTTGCAGTTGCTTCAGATACGCGAGCAACATTTTCTACAGTAAAATCCTGTGCAATAATGGCTCTCCAACCATCGGTTCCAAATTTAATTTTATTCATTTTCTTAGGGATAATTATAGAATGCGAAATTAGATTTTTTTAAGAAATCTGATACAATTCAAAAGCATCACTGTAGAATTCTTCTTTGATCCAGTGCTTTTTGAAAACGACGAGCATTCAAAAGGTGGCGAAGATATGTTTCTGCAAAGCTGTGGTAGCCTGAAAAGTCATCTTTTGCGCAAAAATACATGTATTTGTGTTTAGTGTAATTCAGAACGGCGTCTATTGAACTAGCTGTTGGCAGGCAAATTGGTCCAGGAGGAAGTCCTTTGTATTTGTACGTATTATAAGGTGAAGGTATTTCCTTGTGTATATTCAATACCCGTGTAATTGTAAAATCACCTAAAGCATAGACAAGAGTTGGATCAGCATCGAGTTTCCAATCTTTATTCAAACGGTTCATATAAACACCTGCAATAATCGGTTTCTCATCTACTTTATTGGATTCCTGCTGGACAATACTTGCTAAGATTGAGACTTGAATCTGGCTTAGACCAATAGTGTCTGATTTGAAAGCTCTTTCATTGGTCCAGAACTTTTTATACTCTTTGGCCATCCTTTGCAGAAATCTATCAGCGGAAGTATTCCAATATAACTCATAAGTATTTGGAATAAACATGGCCAGAATATTATCCGGATTAAAGCCAAGTCTGCCTGTATAGTCGTGGTCATTTAACAAGTTCATTAAAGCAGGAGAAGTTGCTTCAATCTGTTCTGCTACTCTATCACACAACTGCTGTTTTGTACGAATGTTATTGAACACAACATTTATTGGGCTTTGCTTTCCTGACCTCAACAAGGCTATGAGCTCCTTATTCGTCATTTCAGGCTTTATTCTATACCGACCCGGTTTTACAGCTACATCATATTTCATCTGATGAGCTGCCCAACGAAAAGTTTTTTCATTTATAATAACATGATTCTGATCTAATAACCAAACTACTTTTTCAAAGGAAGCTCCTGTAGGGATGAAAATATAATCTACTGCTTTTTGTCCTATTGATACATTCGGAGAGAAAATCCGTTTATAAATTATATATGAGAAACCTATTATGATGACAAGTAATCCTACTACGCTTCCCCAAACAACTCTTGTTAATATTCTTTTCTTACTCATTGCCCAAAAATACTGTAGTTTTTATGTAACAATAATGATGTTAAAATTATTTCTCAACAGTATTTTTTTCTATTTGTTATTAAAAATGACGCACCAATAAAATACATTTTTTGAGTCAAGAAAATCAACGCCCTGCCTTACCATCAGGAACATTTAATTGAAATGAGCGATAAGAAACTGTCGGGCTTCTATTCTGACTTTCGAATGAGTGTATTTATGAATAGAACAGAAATTGCTTTACGGAAATGAAAACAAAGAACCACCTAGATTCCATTAGCGTATTAATACTTTCAAATCAATTTTTCGAGCCAGTCACATAATAATTGCACATCCGGATTCTGAAATCACTTTCACATCTTTTTTACAATTAAAAAAAATTGCAGTGAACACTTCATATCCTTTTATTGACTTCAACATATTATTTGAAAATTGATTGGGTCAATTAACAATAAGTTCATGCCCAATTAACAGTCTGATGGTCATGTGCGACTACATTTGAAAAAAAACAAATGACAAAACCTCTTCATATTTTAGTTGTAGATGATGAACCTGACCTGGTCGAAATTATCACCTATAATTTGCTTAAAGCAAATTATTCTGTTCAACGAGCCTATAATGGTCAACAATGTTTAGATGTAATCAGACTACGGAAACCTGACTTAATTGTGATGGACATTCGGATGCCGGTTATGAACGGTCTTGAAACTTGCAGGGTAATTAAAAATGAGGAGTTGTTAAGAGATATTCCAGTTCTGTTTTTAACAGCTGATAGTGATGAATACACAACGATTAGTGCTTTTGATGCCGGTGCAAACCACTTTGTTACCAAACCAATCAGGCCTTCTTTATTACTCCAATTGATTCAGGAAATAATTAACGAAAAACAAATTGGATCACACTAGATCAGTAATCCACTCATCATTCTAATCCTTAATATAAATTTAACATTACACAATCATTAAGTTAACCAACTACGCAGAACTTCACACCATTAATTTTTAAAGCCAATGAAAAAATTTTATTGCATCCTTCTTTTTCTGCTTGTAAGCATGTCTATCAAGGCTCAAGAAACAGAAGAAACTCCATTAGATACGCTTACACGATCAGTTTCATTGCTTCAACAAAATTTCGAGGCTAAAAGCCGATTACTTATTTCAGGGTACATACAAGGTCAATATCAGGTAGCAGAGGCTTCAGGTGAAGCCAGTTTTGAAGGCGGAACATTTCCTTCCGGAGTTTACCAGCGCTTTATGATTCGGCGCGGTCGGGTAAAATTAAACTATACAGGTCCCTTCAACGATAAAGGCTTTTCATTAAACAACTACATGCTTCAAATGGATTTTACTGAAAAGGGAGTTCGTCTGATGGATGCATATGCTCGTTTTACAGATCCTTGGTTGGGTGCATTTTCTCTTACTGTTGGTCTTCAAAACAGACCTTTTGGTTATGAAGTACCTTACTCATCTTCTTTTAGAGAATCACCGGAACGTGGCAGAATGTCCCAGCTTTTGTTCCCGAATGAACGTGATCTCGGAGCAATGCTAACAATTCAAGGAGCAAAGATTTCCAATTGGCATTGGATAAAATTTGACATCGGTCTTTTCAATGGTAAATCTACACCTAACGTAAATACAGATGCTTCAGAATCTGATAATAAAAAAGACATTATCACACATCTTTCTATTGCCAGGTCAAATAAAGTAGAGACTATTAAGTACGGATTTGGCTTATCTTACTATAACGGTGGCTTCAGGATTGATTCAGTTGATGTGTACAGTATGAATACAGATCCAACCACTTTGTTACCATCATTTCATCAAGACTCTAAGAAAATTGATAATTATCATGGCGGAGTTGTCGGAGCCAGGGGAAATACAAAGAGAGAATATTTCGGAGCCGATTTCCAACTCACCTATGGTGGTTCGGCCGGTATAACTGTTTTTCGAGCAGAATATATCCAAGGACAACAACCCGGAATTACAACAACAGATCAACCTTGGTTTGACACCAGAAGTCAGATCGTATCAACGTTAAGTACAAAAGATATTTACAATAGAAATTTCAATGGTGCTTACTTATATCTGATTCAAAACATTCTTCAATCACCTTTTCAACTTGTTGTAAAATATGACTGGTATGATCCTAATACCGATGTTAAAGGATCTCAAATCGGCGCAACAATTACTACAGCAAATTACAAAACTACAAGTGCTTCTGATTTGCGATACGATACCTGGGGCTTCGGTACAATTATTCACATGGATGCCGGAATAAAACTAATGATCTATTATGACATCCCTAAAAATGAAAACTCAACTCTTCTTCAAAATTATAAATCAGACGTAAAAGACAACGTTTTAACACTCCGCTTACAATCAACATTCTAAAAAGCTTAAACCGAAAACAATGAAAAACAAAATAACATTAATTATTATCTCAGCACTTTTTTCCATTTCAACTTATGGACAAAAAATGGTATTGAAAGGAAGCGATACTGTATTACCATTGGCACAAAAAGAAGCGGAAGTATACTCAAAAACAACCGGAAAATCAGTAACGGTTGTTGGTGGTGGAAGTGGTGTTGGGATATCAGCTATGATTGATAACTCAACAGATATAGCAATGGCCTCCAGAAAAATAAAAATGGATGAGCGTATAAAAATGCAAGAGGCCGGTCGTTCTATAAAAGAGATAATTATTGCAAATGATGCATTATCAGTCATCGTGAATCCGGCTAATAAAGTTTCCAAGCTTACACGTGAACAACTTGAAGGAATTTACACCGGTAAAATTAAAAACTGGAAAGAAGTGGGTGGCGATGACATGCAAATTGTAGTGTATGCAAGAGAGACAAGTTCAGGTACGTATGAGTTTTTTAAAGACCATGTAATGAATCGTAAAAACTATGCTACCACAGTTCTCAATATGCCAGCTACAGGAGCAATTATTCAATCGGTGAGCCAAACCAAAGGTGCAATCGGCTATGTAGGACTTGCTTATATGACAAAAGAAGTGAAAGACATAGCAGTTTCATATGATGGTAAAACCTTTGTATTGGCTTCAATTGAGACCGCTAAGAATAAAACATATCCAATTGTAAGACCACTCTATTTTTATTATGTATCAAATAAGGAAGCTACTGTAAAAGCTTTTGTAGAATTTGTACTTTCACCGGCAGGACAGAGAATTGTTGATGAAATTGGCTATATTTCATTGAAGTAAACTGCTCTTTTAACTTATTCATTAATTCATAAAATTGAGACGACCCATTAAGCGCTTTAATGAGCGATTGATCGAAGGCTTTTTATTGATCAGCAGTACTGTCTCTACATTGACAGTATTGCTGATTGTTTTATTTCTGTTTCATGAAGGCTTTTCTTTGTTTTCAACTTCTCCTGTTGAAAACAATAATGTTATTGTTGTGAATGCAAAAAATCCTGTAAATCATTTGCATGCAGGTCAGATAAAATCCATTTACGATCAGGTAAAAACTCATTGGAGTGATTTTGGAGGAAGCCCTGATTCAATTATTTTATTTAGAATAAATGACATTGGAAATTATTATTCAGAAGAAGAAATTGGAGATGAATTTCAATTCCTACCGGAAAAGTTAAACCAACTCGTTGATAGTATCCCAAATATCATTGCTTATTTTCCAAAGCAATATTTAGCAGCCAATTTTAAAGGACATAAAATTGAAATAAATAAAAATAATATTCCTGATTTTTTCAAAGGTAAAGAATGGTTTCCGACTGCTGAACCTGCAGCACAACTCGGAGCTTTACCTTTGATTCTTGGAACATTAATGGTTTCATTCTTCGCTATCTTATTTGCTCTTCCTGTTGGTTTAGCAGCAGCTATCTATCTTGCGGAAGTTGCCGATGAACGAATTCGAAAAGTGTTAAAACCAATCATTGAATTATTAGCAGGAATTCCCAGTGTGGTATTTGGTTTCTTTGGTCTGATCGTTATTGTTCCTCTCATACATGATTTATTTAAACTTCCCGTTGGGGAAACTGCTTTAGCGGGAAGTATTGTTTTAGCAATTATGGCTCTGCCAACTATTATTACTGTGTCTGAAGATGCTATAAGAAATACTCCCAGAAGCATGAAGGAGGCTTCGCTAGCGCTTGGAGCAACAAGATGGCAAACAATTTACAGAGTAGTCATCCCCTATTCTATGTCCGGAATTTCTGCAGCTGCCATTCTAGGAATTGGTCGTGCAATTGGCGAAACGATGGCAGTATTAATGGTCACCGGAAATGCCGCTGTTATGCCGCATAGCTTATTACAACCTGTACGAACAATCCCAGCAACTATTGCAGCTGAATTAGGAGAAGCTCCAAAAGATGGCGTACATTATAAAGCACTCTTTACTCTTGGTTGTATTTTATTTATCATGACTTTGCTAATTAATTTATGGGTTCAATTTGTTTCAGATAAAAGGAGGAATAAAGCATGAGTAAACGCTTCGCTGAAAAACTAGCTTTTTGGATATTCCGAATCCTTACCATAATGGTACTTCTACTACTTGGATGGATTCTCGAATTTATTTTTGTACGTGGATGGCATGTGTTGAACTGGGAATTCCTGACGAGTATGCCAACTGATGGTATGACCAAAGGTGGAATTTATCCTGCTATTGTCGGAACTTTTTGTTTGATCATTGGCTCAATGATATTTGCTTTTCCGCTTGGTGTGATGGCAGGAATTTACATCAACGAATATATAGTTGATTCGTGGTTTAAACGCTTTATGAAATTAATGACAAATAATCTGGCCGGAATTCCTTCCATCGTTTTTGGTTTATTTGGAATGGCACTATTTGTAAATAAATTAAAATTTGGTGATTCTATACTTGCCGGTTCATTGACCCTCGGTATACTTGCATTACCGGTAGTAATTCGTGTAACAGAAGAATCTCTACTGGCTATTGACAATTCTTTTCGGCATGGAAGCTATGCTTTAGGTGCAACAAAATTGCAAACCATCCGGAAGGTTGTTTTTCCAATGGCATTACCAAATGTTATTACCGGACTTATTTTATCCATAGGACGTGTATCAGGAGAAACTGCGCCAATTTTATTTACTGTTGCAGCATATTTCCTACCTAAATTACCAACCAGTATATTTGATCAGGTTATGGCATTACCATACCATCTTTATGTATTAGCCACAAGTGGAACCGATATTGAAGCATCTCGGCCAATGGCATATGGCACTGCACTTGTTCTGGTATTACTTGTTTTAGTATTCAATCTGCTTGCTAATGTGTTGAGAAAATATTTTGGCAATAAAGTAAAAACGAATTAAGCTGCTATGTCTAAAATAGAAACTAAAAATGTCCGATTGTTTTACGGTAATTTCGAAGCACTAAAAGGAATAAGTATGTCCTTCACTGAGCATTCCGTTACAGCTCTAATCGGACCCAGTGGTTGTGGAAAGTCAACGTACCTCCGATTATTTAACCGTATGAACGATTTAATTCCGGGAGTAAAAATCGAAGGGGAAGTATTGATTGACGGAAAAGATATTTACAATACCAAAAAAATGCGTATCGATGAATTACGGAAGAAAGTAGGTATGGTTTTTCAAAAACCAAATCCATTTCCTAAAAGCATTTTTGAAAATGTAGCGTACGGTCTTCGGGTTAACGACATGAACCATACCGGTTATATTGAAGAAAGAGTAGAAACATCTCTTCGCCAGGCTGCATTATGGGATGAGGTGAAAGATAAATTAAAAAAATCTGCTTTTGCATTGTCAGGTGGTCAGCAGCAAAGACTTTGTATTGCAAGAGCACTCGCCGTTGAGCCCAGTGTATTGTTAATGGATGAACCCGCTTCAGCATTAGACCCGATTTCTACTGCTAAAATTGAAGAATTAATTTACGAATTGAAAAGTAAATACACCATAATCATTGTCACGCATAATATGCAACAAGCCGGAAGAGTAAGTGATAACACTGCATTTTTCTACCTTGGAGATTTAATTGAATATGATGATACACGTAAAATTTTTACCAATCCTTCCAATCCAAGAACTCAGAGTTATGTGACCGGACGCTTTGGTTGATTCAAATTGGTTGGAGAGTACAAAATTATTTATCTATTAATTGAAATTAAATAATCATGACACACCTTGAAATTGAAATAAAGCAGCTCAGAAACGAAACAGTCGAAATGTTCGAACTTGTAGTTGCTCAAATGAAGAAATCTTTCACGGCTTTGACCTCGATGGACCAGGAATTGGCTCGTGAAGTAAATTTCAATGAGAAAAGAGTAAACTCACTCGAATTGAAAATTGACAAAGACTGTGAAAATATCATTGCACTTTTTAATCCGGTTGCAATTGATCTTCGTTTTGTATTAGCAGTATTGAAAATAAATTCAAACCTGGAAAGAATTGGAGATATCTGTGATGGCATCAGTCGCTATGTCGTTGAAGCAGGCAAGCCGTTTGATAAAAAATTACTTGAAATTACCCGATTGCAAGAAATGTTCGAAATGGCTATTCGGATGATGTCCGATGTTATGTTGGCATTTGATCAGGAAAACACACGCGTTGCCAGAGGCATTTTTCAAAAAGATGATCTGCTTGATGAAATTAATGGAAATGCAAACTCGGTACTTGAACAATTTATCCGGGAACACGACGATAAAATTGACCAATCGTTACACATCATTTCTACTATTCGAAAACTGGAGCGAACAGGTGATCAGATAAAAAATATTGCAGAGGAAATTATTTTCTTTTTAGAGGCAAAGGTGTTAAAACATACGGCCAAAAACAACGAGTAGTTATTTTTGGCCGTATAAAATACCGGAGAAATTATTTGAATATTATTTCTCCATAAATTTTGCCATCACTTCATCACTAATGCCTGTAGTTGAATAACCACCATCGTGATACAGATTTTGCATGGTAACCATACGTGTTAAATCTGAGAAGAGAGTTACACAATAATCGGCACAAGCATCAGCAGAAGCATTTCCAAGCGGCGATAGCTCATCTGCAAAATTATAGAACTCTTCAAATCCTTTAATTCCACTTCCGGCTGTAGTTTTAGTCGGCGATTGAGACACGGTATTTACTCTCACTTTTTTCTTTTTTCCATAGTGGTATCCAAAACTTCTTGAAATAGACTCCAACAATGCTTTGATGTCTGCCATGTCTGTATAAAATGGAAATGTTCTTTGAGCAGCAATATAAGTTAAGGCAACAACACTTCCCCAATCGTTCATGGCATCTAACTTCATGGCTACACTAAGCATCTTGTGCAAGGACATAGCCGATACGTCTACTCCTTTTGCATAATACTCATAATTACTTTCCACGTATGGGATGTTCTTTCTGATATTGACGGACATTCCTATTGAATGCAAAACAAAATCAATTTTCCCTCCCATTATATCCATTGATTTCTCATAGAGGTTTGTAAGATCTTCTATTGAGGTTGCATCAGCTGGAATGATTTCAGACTTTGTAGATTCAGCGAGTTTTTTTATTTCGCCCATTCGCATTGCGATTGGAGCATTGGTAAGCACAATTTGTGCACCATGTTCGTGGCATTTTTCAGCGACCTTCCAGGCAATGGAATTAGAATCCAATGCTCCGGAAATAATACCTCTTTTTCCTTTTAACAGATTTTGTGACATAGATTGTGCTTTACAGATTATTCAAATATAAGATTTGTTTAGACAATTTTAGTTTTTTGATTGATTTGATAATGATGATTTTCATTCAAAACATTTTGTATAATAATTACCCTGATCAATGCAGGCCAATTAAATAGACAGTAGTTCTTTTGCATTTTCAATTGCTACTGCGGTAGGTTTATCACCACTTAGCATCCTGGCAACTTCTACGATACGTTCATCATTCGATAATTTTTTAACTCTCGTAAATGTTTTTTTACTTACGACTTCTTTGTAGACAAAGAAATGATCTTCTCCCCTGCTTGCTATTTGTGGCAAGTGGCTGATGGCAATTAATTGCCGTGCGTTCGAAAAATCTTGCATTAATTTCCCAATTTTAAATGCTGTTTCTCCACTTACTCCTGTATCAATTTCATCAAAAATAACCGTCGGCAAATCGATCAATTTTGCAACCATGGATTTCAGACAAAGCATTAATCTGCTTAACTCTCCGCCTGAAGCCACTTTACTTATTTCAGCATACGGAATGCCTTTGTTTGCAGAAAATTGAAAACGAATGGAGTCTCTGCCATTCTGATTTAATTCTTCGTCATTCAATTGGGTTGATTCAATTTTCAGCACAGCATTAGGCATTGACACCTCAGACAACAATTTTTTGATTTTCGATTCTATGCCGGGAATAACTTTCAAACGATTGGATGAAATGATATCTGCTCTTGAAATTAAAGCCTGCTTTATTTCAGCGAGCTTTTTTGTATTCGCATTTATTTCTTCTTCCATTGAAAGAATAGAATTAAGCTTCAATTCTACCTGGACTTTAAATTCAAGTAAATCTTCTATTGAATTAACTCTGTGCTTTTGTTGTAATTTGTACAAAACATCCAGTCGTTCCTGAACAATTTCCTGCCGATCCGGATTTGGAATAATATCTTCCGAAAGATTTTCGATTTCTGAATCTATGTCTTTACATTCTATATACAAAGATTGAATCCGCTCTGCAATTGAGTTTAATCCGGGATGATACTTTGATAAACCGATAGCGATCTGTTGAAGTGAAGCTAAATTGGTTAATACATTGGTTTCATTTCCGCTCAATGCTGTTGAAAGCTTATGAAGTCCGGAAACAATTTCTTCACTGTGATTCAACGACTCTAGTTCTACTTCAAATTTTTCTTGCTCGCCTTTTACCGGATTCACTTCATTTAATTCATTCAATTGAAAAAGTAAATAGTCTTGTTCAGACTTTGCTTTTTCTTCCCGTATTTTTAATTCCTGTAATGCTGTACTAAGCACTTTGTATTCCGAGAATAATTTTCTGTACGTTTTTATTTCTTTTTCATGGCCTGCAAAAGCATCTACTACTTCAAGCTGAAATCCCGCCTTGTTCAAAAGAAGGGTTTCATGTTGCGAATGAATGTCTACTAAATAACCACCCAGTTCTTTCAATTGCGAAAGATTAACGGGAGTATCGTTGATAAATGCTCTTGATTTTCCTTCTTTGGTTATTTCACGTCTGAGAATAATCTTCTCTTCTTTGTCTAATTCATTATCAATAAAAAACTGTTCAATTGCTAAGATGTCAGAATTAAATTGGCCTTCAATGATGCATTTTTTTGTTTGATCCAACAAAGCAGTTGTATCTGCCCTTTGTCCTAAAAGCAATCCTAATGCGCCCAATAAAATAGATTTACCGGCTCCGGTTTCTCCTGTAATGATATTCAGGCTTTTTCCAAAGTGGAGATGTAAATCATCGATCAACGCATAATTAGTAACCGATAACGATTTCAGCATGTGGTGAAGATAAAAAAGAAGATTCTAAGTGATGTTGCAAAGATGCAAAAAAGGCTGATTCTTACATTTTAATGTTCAGAGTGGTTCGATCAGGATCAAATAATCACTTCTTCAATCACGTTTCTTTCCCGAAAAACAATACAGTCGCTAATGGAAAAATGAAGTCTAATCAGATTGCATTAACTAGCTGATTACCTGTCACTAATACAGATCAACAAAATGAATTACAAGTCATTTTACCAATAATATTAAATACGAATTAGTCCATTATTAGTCATCAGATACCTGCAGGTTATTAATTCATTTTGAAAAGAATATCAAGGCTGAATAGGTCAATAACGTTGTTCATATCTTTCCAAAGCCTTACCCTTCGCACGTTTGTAGCAATTCTAATTTTAAAACCATTATAAACTAAGGTATTTAGATGTCAAACAGACTTAAAACAGGTGGAGCGGAAACGATAAAAGAAAAGAAAATGAAAAAAGGACAGGTAAGTTTTCGCGATAGATTGTGGCGAATTCAAAATTTCCTGAGGGATGAACGAACACATAAAGTTTTCGGTCTTCTTTTGCTGTTGTCTTCTTTTTTCCTGCTTGTCGCTTTTACTTCAAACCTATTTTCATGGAAAAATGATCATGCCAATCCAAATGCTGACAATTGGTTCTCCATTCTTCGAAGAACCGATGTCGTAGTAGATAACTGGTTAGGTAAAATCGGTGCCATTGCTGCATTAAAATTTCAAAACAAATGGTTTGGGATCAGTGCATACCTGTTTCCATTTATTATTGCTTTAACAGCTATTCGCATTCTTTGGGATAGATGGCTATTGCCAATTGGTAAAACACTCAGAGTTTCTTTCTTCTCACTCATTTGGTTTTCCACGTTTCTGGGATTCATTTTTCATAACTCTTCTTCTTTATTAATTTATGCAGGCGGATATGGCTATAGAATGAGTCAAACTTTAAATTCGTTGACAGGATTTATCGGCACTGCAGCCATTCTGGTTTTTTCATTGGTTGGTTTTTTAGTACTGGCATTTAATATTCCACTTAAAAGAATTCGTAACGAAGATTCGCTTGAAGAGTCTTATGAAGAAGAATCAACAGAAGGAAGCATAGAAGAAACCCATCTTCCTGCTATTAACAAATTAAAAAAAGAAAAACAGTCCGGTTTTGTTGAGTTAGAACTGGGTATTGAGGAAGATGAGGAGGATGTTGTAGAAGATGAAGAAGAAAATGATGGCGAGTTTATTAATTTAGACGAAGAAGACGAAGTTGAAGAAGAGGAAGAAGAAATCGCAGAGCAGGAATTAGAAATTTTACCTATCATCCCTCCTGTTTTTTCTGATGGAACATTACCACTAGAAGTAGAAGTTATCCATGAAGAATTATCGTTGTTAGATGGAGATGCATTACCACATGCCCTTGGAGATTATGATCCAACACTTGATCTCTCATCTTATCGATATCCTACACTTGATCTTTTGGAAAATTACGGGGAGAAAAGACTAGAAGTCAACAAAGAAGAATTAGAAGCCAATAAAAACAAAATTGTAGAGACTTTAAGTCATTACAATATTGGAATTGAAAAGATAAAAGCGACGATCGGACCAACGGTTACTTTGTTTGAAATTGTTCCTATGGCCGGAGTGCGAATTTCAAAGATTAAAAATCTGGAAGATGATATTGCACTAAGTCTGGCAGCATTGGGAATTCGTATCATTGCTCCTATCCCTGGAAAAGGAACTATCGGTATAGAAGTACCAAACCAAAAACCGGAAGTTGTTCCAATGAAATCGGTACTTGGATCTGAAAAATTTGTGAATTGTGAAATGGAATTACCGATTGGATTAGGTAAGACCATCTCCAATGAAGTTTTCGTAGCTGATCTTGCAAAGATGCCTCACCTTCTAATGGCAGGTGCTACCGGTCAGGGTAAGTCGGTCGGATTAAATGCAATCTTGGTTTCCTTGTTGTATAAAAAGCATCCGGCTCAAGTTAAGTTCGTTTTAGTTGATCCTAAGAAGGTTGAGTTAACATTATTCAAAACAATCGAACGACATTTTCTTGCCAAGTTACCGGGTGAAGCTGATGCAATTATTACGGATACCAAGAAAGTAATTCATACCTTGAATTCATTGTGTATTGAGATGGATCAGCGATATGAATTATTGAAAGATGCCCAGGTTCGAAATATAAAAGAATACAATACCAAGTTTATTGCACGTCGATTGAATCCGGCTAACGGTCATAAATTCTTGCCATATATAATATTGGTTGTCGATGAGTTTGCCGACCTTATTATGACTGCGGGAAAAGAAATTGAAACACCGATTGCCCGATTGGCTCAATTAGCACGTGCAATTGGAATTCACCTTATCATTGCCACACAGCGTCCATCTGTGAATATTATTACAGGTACTATAAAGGCCAACTTCCCGGCCCGTATTGCATTCCGTGTTACTTCCAAAATCGATTCCCGTACCATTTTAGATATGGGTGGTGCCGACCAATTGATCGGTCGTGGAGATATGCTGCTCTCAACCGGTGCAGATCTTATCCGATTGCAATGTGCATTTGTAGATACCCATGAAGTAGAAAAAATCACAGAGTTTATCGGTAGTCAGCGCGGTTACTCAGAAGCTCACCAGTTACCTGAATATGTAGACGAATCCGGTGGCGGTAGCAGTCGCTCTGATATTGATCCTGCTGATCGTGATCCGCTGTTTGAAGAAGCTGCAGCACTTATCGTCCAGCACCAGCAAGGTTCAGCCTCGCTATTGCAACGTCGGTTAAAACTGGGTTACAATCGAGCCGGAAGGATTATTGACCAACTAGAAGCGGCCAAAATTATAGGACCATTTGAAGGATCAAAAGCCAGGGAAGTTTTAGTAAAAGACCCAATGACTCTTACTCAAATTCTCGGCGGACTGAAGAACAGGGAAAACTAAATCCTGATAGCTTGAAAATGAAAGCATTCCGATTGGAATGCTTTTTGTTTTAGTGGTGCAATCCTTTAAATTTGCACAAGTTTATCCCCCAAAAATGAAAACAAAGATTCTGGTCTGTTTTATCCTTCTATCCGGCTTTTTAGGTTCCGCTCAAACTCCTGATCCTAAGGCTCAGGAAATCCTTAAAGCGGTTTCTGCCAAGTACAAATCGTTCCATTCTCTTAAAGCATTATTTACTATAGCTGTTGAAAATGGACAGGACAAATCAATTGAGAGTCAAAAAGGAACACTTTTTCTTAAAGGATCAAAATACAAACTTGAAATTGCAGGACAAGATGTCATTAGTGATGGAAAGACTAGATGGACTTTTGTGAAAGATGCCAATGAAATTCAAATTGACAATCAAAAAACAGATGAAAGCAGTATCAGTCCAACTACCATTTTTACAATTTATGAAAAGGGCTGGGTAGCAAAATACGTTGGCGTTCAGAAATTGAAATCCGGAGAAACAGTAGATTTAATTGAACTGGTACCGAGCAATGGCAAGAATAAAAATATTTTCAAAGTAAAATTGACAATCAGTCAAAAGGAGAAAATGATAACATCCGCTAAAGTTTATACGAAAAACGGAAATGTTCAAACCATTACCGTTGATAAGCTGACTCCGGATGCTGCAAGTGATGAGGGAATTTTCACCTTTAACAGTGCTAAATATCCAGGTTCTGAAGTTGTCGATTTGCGTTAAAACTTACGCATTACATTAGATTTAATTTATTCAACTACCTCTATCTTCGAAAACTTTTCAATTATTCATTGAAGCTTTTTTGTAATTTTACAATTGTCAACTATTTTAAATAAACTAACAATGAAAAATCTATACGCTATTCT
>JAYSPU010000017.1:0-2103 GCA_043721935.1 Bacteroidota bacterium
GTTCAGTCATTGCGATTGAATATGGTTAAGTAAATATTAAGGAGATTAATTGTAAGGTGTAGCTGCGAGAAAAGCAGGGTTGTTGTTCACCGGTTACACTTTACATTTCTCTCTTATTATTCTTCGATGTTTTTTTTCTATTCTCAACTTAACAAAAAGCAAAATGAAATCAGTCTTCATCCTCGGTTTTTTTACCTTGTTTACAACAGCCATAATTATTACGGCGAAGTTTCGTGATAGTGGACAGCGCGATGTAATCGGTCAGCAAGTGCTGGCAACGGGATATGTAAATACAAACGATGCAATCAGTCTTTTGATCGATCAATTAAAAAACGATCCGAAGAATGATAAGCTTAAAAAAAGATTGGGATTTACACTCATTCAAAAGGCGCGACAGTCGGGTAATGCAGGATTGTATGATCCGCAAGCATTACAATTGTTCGAAGAAATTTTGAAAGAAAATAAAAATGATTTTGAAGCATTGATTGGCAAGTCAACCGTACTCCTATCACAACATCATTTTGCAGAAGCATTGGTAAGCGGACAAGAAGCATTGATACAGAATCCATACAGTTCATCTGTTTACGGTGTACTGACAGATGCTTATGTTGAAACAGGAAATTATAACAAGGCAATAGAATCAGCAGATCAAATGGCATC
Source organism: Bacteroidota bacterium (assembly GCA_043721935.1). Classification (GTDB taxonomy): domain Bacteria; phylum Bacteroidota; class Bacteroidia; order AKYH767-A; family 2013-40CM-41-45; genus JADKIH01. The sequence continues at coordinate 661 of JAYSPU010000017.1, forward strand.
GTTGCATCCTGATCTTCGATCGTATTCCCGCATTTCTTATTTAAGAGAAATTCACGGCGACATGAACGGAGCCATTGAAGCAATGGACATGGCTGTTAAAGCAGATATTCCCGGAATGGAAGAAACAGAATGGGCGCGATATCAACTGGGTTATTTATATGAACGTTCCGGAAAATTAATGGAAGCAGATTTACAATATCAAAGTTGTTTATTCTACAAAGCTGATTTTGCTTCGGCATACATTGGCAAAGGACGAATTTTTCAAAAACAAAAAAATTATTTGGAAGCAGAACGCTCTTTTAAATTAGCACAAAATCTGTCAACAGATTATTCTATCGATGAACATTTGTCCGGATTATACAGAGAGGAAAATGAACAAACCAAAGCAGCCATTGCTATTCGTCAGTCAATAGAAAAACTGGTTGGAAAAGATGGTAAAGGATCTGTTCACGGCCATTATGCCGACAGAGAATTAGCCGGATTATATCTGGAAAGTTATGACTATAAAAAAGCATTGCATCATGCATTGCTAGAGTATGAACGTCGTTCGGAAAACATTGATGTCAATCATACGCTTGCATGGACATACTATAAACTTGGCGAGTATTCAAAAGCACTGGTTCATATTACAAAAGCGATGTCAACTAACTCAAAGGACCCCGAATTACTTTTTCATGCCGGATTGATTCATTTAAAAAACAACGAACGTTTACTCGGACAAAAAGAAATGGGCGAAGCATTGGCTATTAATCCGCACCTCGATCTCAGAACACGATTGGAAGCTAAATTTTAGATCATGAAAAATTCAAACCACAAAATACTATTTACGATTTTATCGATTCTGCTTTTTAGTATGACATCAGACGCACATGCAGTTGTTTACGAACATACATGGAATGGAGCAGTAAATGCAACTACCGATTATTTTCTTTTAGGCATTAAACATATTCTGCCATTAGGCATTGATCATGTTATTTTTATTGTCGGATTGTTTTTATCCAACCGCCGATTGAAAAGCGTATTGTTATTAGCAACAGCATTTACAGTTGCACATACTATTACACTTATTTTATCAGCATTAAATTATCTTCCTGCAAATCCGGATATAATTGAACCAATTATAGGCGTTAGTATAGCAGCAATCGGATTAGAAAATATTATCCGCAAAGACAATGCACGCGTTTCCTATTTACTTGTATTTCTTTTCGGATTGGTACATGGATGTGGTTTTGCAACTGCCTTAGCCGATTCAGGAATTCCCGAAAATTATTTTTATAGCACCTTGATCTCATTCAACATTGGAATAGAAGTAGCACAGGTGTCATTGATAATGTTTTGTTTTTTAATCTTCAGGTTATGGAAGAACGAGCAAACGTATCGCAGGTTAGTGGTTATACCATTATCAGTTGTCATCATGATTGTTGGAATGAGCTTTGCCATTCA
>JAYSPU010000018.1:0-18263 GCA_043721935.1 Bacteroidota bacterium
TTTTGTATATTGTCTTTAGTTTCCATAGCGATTATTTTTCGCCACGAATTAAATAAATGAAATTGAACATTAAGACCTGTACTTCACCGGATGCTTACGTTAAAACTCTCCGGACAGCGATGGTCTATAAAAGGTACTCAACAAATTGTAAATCTCAGAGCATACAAAAAAAGCAATCTTTGGTCGGAAGTTGTGAGCTTAATTAAAAATGCTGCCTGATGCAATTTGTCATACACCTAAAAAATCTCCCGTCAAACACTGGATTTGACGGGAGATTTGAAGCTTTATTAAGACTTTAATGATTCACAGAAACGGTTCCAATCAATGAACGCCGTGCATCATTTTAACTAATCTTCTATAGATGAGAATTAATATGGCCGCAGCTATTCCACTCATGGCAATAAAGATCATAAAGAATTGATAGAGATTTGTAATTTGAAATCCCATTAAGGACGGATAATCAACAGGTCCGATGACAGGAGTTTCACCTGCTCCCGGAGGAATTAATGCGCTTAAACTTCCTGCTAATTTATTGGCGGCAGCATTGGCCAGAAACCATGTTCCCATCAACAGTGATGCAAAGCGTGTCGGTGCTAATTTTGAAACCATTGAGAGTCCAATTGGTGACAGACAAAGTTCACCCATAGTATGCAAGCCATAAAGCGAGATCAGCCACCACATGGATATTTTAGTCTGAGAATCCACGCCTTTTACTCCCATGGCAATGACGATATATCCCAAACACAATAAACCTAAGCCTAATGCCATTTTAAGAGGAGAAGGCGGTTCCATTTTTCGTTTACCAAGTGCTCCCCAAAGAATACTGAAGATAGGCGCAAGCAAGATGATGCCAAGTGGATTGATGGACTGAAACCAGGATGCTGGCATTTCCCAACCACCGATATGCCGTTCAGTCTGTTTGTCTGCAAAGATGGTTAACGATGCTCCTGCCTGTTCAAATGCACTCCAAAAAAAGATAACAAAGAAGGCAAGAATGAAGATTACCCAAATCCTTTGCTTCTCATCCTTCTTAAGCGATTGATCGGTGATGATCAATGCAGGAACTGCAAGGGCGGAAGCAAATATACAGGAACCGATAATGTCGAGACCTAAGTAATTGAACAAAGCAACAAGTCCTAATCCAAACGCAAGTATAAAACCGACCTTACCCACATTTGTTTTTGGTTCGTTTGCTTTTGCTGCACGCTCTGCTATTTTCGCTTCATCTTTTGCAGCAGGTAATCCGATCGGATTTCCATCAGGATCTATCAGGTATTTATTTTTCACCAATTCAAATGTGATGACACTGATTATCATTCCTATTCCGGCAGCAAGAAATCCCCATCTGAAATCATCTACATTTCCGGTATCACCTAATCCACCACACACTAGCGGACTGAAGAATGCTCCTAGATTTATACCCATGTAAAAAATGGTAAATGCACCGTCTACACGTGTATCACCTTTTGGATAGAGTTGTCCAACCATCGTTGAAATATTTGGCTTGAAGAAACCATTTCCGATGATTAAGAAAGTTAATCCGGCAATCATAATCGTCATGGAAGATGATGTGCCAAGCAAACTACCACTGAAGAACATTAGAAATTGTCCAATGGCCATCAAAATTCCACCGATAAATATACTTTTTCGATTACCCCAGTACCGATCAGAGATATAGCCTCCGATAAGTGGAGTCAGATAGACAAGTCCGGTAAAACTTCCGTAAATATTGGAAGCATCTTTGTCGCTCATCATAAGAGCTTTTGTCAGGAACAAAACAAAGATGGCTCGCATTCCATAGTAACTAAAGCGTTCCCACATCTCAGTGACGAATAGAACGTATAATCCTTTTGGATGACCCTTTTGGGTAGTAGTGGTTTGGTTCATACTTTTTTAAATTTCAGATGTGCAATGTAATTAATTTCATGGATTATGATCAAAACCTGAATCGTTCCGATTATCATAAAATTTCAGGTAGAATTGATCGTTAATTTTTTGGTCCGGAAAAATTTGCCGGATCGTTTTACCTGCACCAATCCTTTTATATTTGCATCAATGAAAAAAAGCACCCTGCTATTTGTAATATGGATGATTGTCCATTCCGTTTCTAACGCACAGACGTATAAAATTTTCAAAGGCGATACGATTAATAGAGTCGATGGACAAGGGCGCAAGCAAGGAGTTTGGAAAAAATATTATTCGAATGATACTTTATTTTCTGAAGGCGTTTACAACAATGGTATACCAACAGGAACCTTTAAAGCCTATTATACCAATGGTCGGAAACAAGCGGTCATACAATATAAAGGTATGTCCGGTTCCGGTGATGCACTCATGTATTCTGATACCGGATCACTAATCGCTAAAGGTCGGTACGCAGGGCAGAAAAAAGATTCATTGTGGACCTATTTTGAAACGAATGGAAAAGTAACGACTGAGGAGTTTTATAGAAAAGGAGTGAAGGAAGGTGTATGGAAAATATTCTATCCATCCGGTCAGGTAAGTCGTATTCTGAATTATAAGGGTGGAAAGAAGAACGGAGCCTATAAAGAGTTTTTCGAAACAGGTAAACTTAAAATTGAAGCAACCATGAAAAACGATGACTTCGAAGGAACCTGTACAATTTATCATCCGAATGGTGCAGTCTGGCAAAAAGGAGTCTATAAAAACGGACTCAAATCAGGTCAATGGTTATATTTAAATCCGGATGGCTCTAAGGAAAAGGAAGAAACTTTTAAAGAAGGACTCAACCTGAATGCCGATCCTTCAAAAGAGTAGTGTTCGCCACCAAATAGCCAGCCTGCTTTTTTTTAAAGCTATTTAGCACTTCTTTTTTCATTCTTTATTCTGATGCTCAAGTGTTATCTTTGCACCTCTAAGCGGAGATGAAATGAGTAAAAAAGGAAGAGTATTAGTAGCAATGAGTGGTGGAATCGATAGTTCGGTTTCTGCTGTATTATTACATGAGCAAGGTTATGAGGTGGTCGGAATGACCATGAAAACGTGGGATTATGCTTCATCAGGGTCATCTAAGAAGGAAACCGGCTGTTGTTCATTGGATTCCATAAACGATGCACGTCAGATAGCAGTAGAAAAGGGATTTCCACACTATATTATTGATATCCGTGAAGAGTTTGGAAATCATGTTATCAATGATTTTGTAGGAGAATACCTGGCAGGTCGTACACCAAATCCATGCGTTCGTTGTAATACCCACATCAAATGGGAAGCACTTTTAAAACGTGCTGATATGTTGGATTGTGAATTTATAGCAACCGGACACTATGCCAATGTCAGAGAAGAAAACAACCGTTTTGTTATTTCCAAAGGAAAAGACGATTGGAAGGATCAAAGCTATGTTCTTTGGGGCGTGTCACAGGCTTGTTTATCCCGTACCATGTTTCCGGTAGGAAATTACCAAAAACCGGAAATCAGAAAGATGGCTGAAGAAATGGGCTTTATTGAATTGTCCAAGAAACCTGAGTCGTATGAAATTTGTTTTATTCCGGACAATGACTATCGGTCATTTCTAAAAAACAGAGTAGAAGGAATAGAAGAAAAACTGGACAATGGACTTTTTGTAAATTCTGCAGGCAAGGTTTTAGGCAAGCACAGAGGCTATCCTTTTTATACTATTGGTCAAAGAAAAGGTCTTGAGATCGCTTTAGGTGAACCTGTATACGTTATTGATATTAAGCCGGATACAAATACAATTGTACTTGGCGCATTTGACGAGCTAAAGAAGCAAGAAATGTGGGTAAAGGATGTAAACCTTATTAAGTATGCTTCGTTAGATTCACCAACAGAGGCTGTTACCCGAATTCGGTATAAGGATAAAGGAATGCACAGTACCATCGAACAAATTGGTGATAAGGTGAAAGTACTTTTCCATGATCCCGTTACTGCCATAGCACCCGGACAAAGTGCCGTGTTTTATGATGGGAATGATGTAATCGGAGGCGGCTTCATCCTTGGTGACCAATCTCATGTACAACCACTTTCTTAAAATACTCTTAGTTTGTTTTTTATTTGGCCTGATTTCCGGTTGTAAAAAAGAATCGATTTTACCGGTATCACCATCCTTGAATTATTTTCCGGTGCAAAAAGGAAAATGGATAGAGTATAGTGTTGACAGTATCGTACACGCCGACAACGATAACAATAACGACGACTCTGTATATTATTTCAACTATTTTGTAAGAGAAGTAATAGACAGTTCCTATATCGATGGAGCAGGAAGGACGGCTCAAGTCATTCTACGTTATAAGCGATTTGATATGCAATCGCCCTGGACGTTAAGTAAGGTGTGGACGCAAGTCTTGAGTGATGTTGGCGCATTCCGTACAGAAGATAATTACACATTTGAGAAACTTGGCTTTCCCATCAATAGAAAAACAACATGGAATGGAAATAACATGAATGTCTTGGATGAAGAGTTCTATGTTTATAAAAATATACACACTTCGTTCACCATGAATAACCAGACCTTTGATTCTACGCTTAATGTTATTCAGATTGACGAAAACAATTACATCGAGCGGAGGTATGGAATTGAAACATACGCTACCGGAATTGGTGTCATTTATAAAGAGCGTGACGATTTAGAAAAACGCCTTGGAATTGTTGTAAAAGGAGTAGAGTTTAAAATGCAAATGATTCAATATGGAGAATGATGATTCAGCTATTTGCAAGAATCATCATTCTTTATTTTTTCAAAAAGAATCTTTTAGTAATATCTCAAGCGAATTACATTAGCAAGGAATTTAGCATAACGTACAACTTGTCTGCTATATCCATATTCGTTATCGTACCAGATGTAAAGAACCATACTCTTGTTATCTTTAGAGACGATAGTGGCAGGACTATCCACAATAGAGGCACATGGATTTCCAATCAGATCAGAAGAAACTAGTTCATTGGAAACTGAGTATTGAATTTGCTCAACCAGATCCCCGTGTAAAGCCGCATCTCTTAAAATTTCATTTACACTTTCTTTGCTTGTCTCTTTTTTAACTGTCAGATTAAGAATAGCAAGTGAAACGTCAGGGGTTGGTACCCGAACTGCATTTCCTGTAAGTTTTCCGGCAAGTGATGGCAACACTTTGGCTACCGCTTTATCAGCTCCTGTTTCAGTGATGACCATGTTCAAAGCAGCAGAACGTCCACGTCTGTATTTAGGATGATAGTTGTCCAATAAATTCTGATCATTCGTATAAGAGTGAATGGTTTCTATATGTCCTCGTTCAATTCCCAAACTTTTTTCAATGACAGAAAGAATCGGAACAATTGCATTAGTGGTACAACTGGCTGCTGAAAAAACTTGTTCATTATCCTGATCGAATGATTTTTCATTCACACCATACACAACGTTTGGAACATCACCTTTTCCAGGAGCAGTTAATAAAACCCTTGCAACACCTTTTGATAATAAATGTTTGCTCAAACCTTCACGGTCTCGAACAACTCCTGTATTATCAATAACCAATGCGTCTTGAATTCCAAAAGTGGTATAGTCTATAGAAGCAGGATCATTAGCGGCAATCATGTGTACACAATGACCGTTTACGATTAACGCTTTGTTTTCCAGATCTTCAATGACTGTTCCCGGGAATGATCCATGAACAGAATCGTTACGAAGTAAGTCTGCTCTTTTAAGAATATCTTCATTGCTATTATTTCTTGTCACAATAGCTCGTAAACGAAGTTGTTCTCCTTTTCCTGCTTGAGAAACAAGTTCTCTCATCAGCAACCGACCGATGCGTCCAAAGCCATAAAGAACTACATCCTTTGGAACCATGACTCGCTTTTCTTTTCCAATAAATGCTTTCAATTTGTTACCGACAAATTCAGCAGAAGAAGAAAAGTTTTTATTTTCAGTTAACCATTCCGCACTCAACCGCCCAATATCTATTCGGGATGGAGCCAGCTCCATCTTCATCATTTCAGTTGCCAGCATCAAGGTATCTAAAACATTGATAGGCTTCTTCACAACCTGATTAGCGTACTGGTGAAGTTGAAGTATTTCACTGGCACTTCGATCTACTAATTGGTTTCTGAAGAGTACAAGTTCAACTGATTTGTCGAACCACAATGAACCTGCCATGTGAATGAGTCCGATTGCTGCTTTTTCCTGTTGAATCCAATCTGCCAGATGGGACTCGTAATTATCTTTCAAATTTAATTTTGCTGTCATAGGAGGAGAGTCTTGAGCCATTTTTTTTATTTCACTAAAATACTGATACGTTTTAGATTAGTTGTTAAACACAAACAGCCTTCATAAAGGATGAAAGCTGTTTGAAATTATTTTTTACAAAATGCAATAAGATTAACCAAGATATGCTTTAAGCAAACGGCTTCTTGATTTATGTCTTAATCGGCGAATAGCTTTTTCTTTTATCTGACGAACGCGTTCACGGGTAAGATCGAATTTAGCACCAATCTCCTCTAAGGTAAGTCCGTGCTGCATGCCGATTCCGAAAAATAATTTTATAACCTCACGTTCGCGTTCAGTAAGCGTACTGAGTGAACGGTCAATCTCTTTTTGGAGTGACTCATTCATTAGCAGTCCGTCTGCACGTGGAGAGTCAGAGTTTTCTAATACATCAATCAGACTGTTATCTTCACCTTGAACAAACGGAGCATCCATAGAAACGTGCTTTCCGCTAACACGCATTGTATCGGTAACTTTTTCGGTTGGAATATCCAGGATTTTAGCCAACTCTGCCGGAGAAGGTTCGCGTTCGAATTCCTGCTCTAATTTAGAATATGCTTTGGAGATTTTATTGAGTGAACCAACCTGATTCAATGGAAGGCGAACGATACGGGATTGTTCTGCCAAAGCCTGAAGGATACTTTGGCGAATCCACCAAACAGCGTATGAAATAAATTTAAATCCACGTGTTTCATCAAAACGTTTTGCGGCTTTGATTAATCCCAAATTTCCTTCGTTAATTAAGTCAGGTAAGCTGAGACCTTGATTCTGGTATTGCTTTGCTACAGAAACAACAAAACGAAGGTTAGCTTTGGTCAATCGATCCAGTGCATTCTGATCACCTTCTTTAATTTTTCGGGCTAACCGAACTTCTTCTTCAGCTGTAATTAATTCCTCCCGACCGATTTCCTGAAGATATTTTTCAAGTGATTGGCTTTCGCGGTTTGTAATCGATTTGGTTATTTTGAGCTGGCGCATATGGGGGAGGAGAGATTTAGATTATTAGAAATTAAAGAGAAAATACCGATTTTTTGGTGTTTTTCAGTATGGCGAAGATACGATTTCACGTAAGGCGAAGCAAGTTTTTGTAAAGAATCGGTTGATAACTAAGTAGAATTGTTGAAAAAACAAGAGGGTCTTAATGACCCTCTTGTTTCCCACAAAAATCGCACCTAAACACTAAATTTCACTCAAATTCCAAAACCATAGTAGGCTCTTAAGCCATTTGGATAAATTCCTTCGATGAGAATTCCTCCTTGTTTGGACTTAACGGCGGTTTCGAGATCAATGGTTGATTGGATAGGTTTTTTATCGATAGAAGTAATGATGAAGCCTTCTTTAATTCCTGCTGATCTTAGTTTGCCTGCATTTAATCGGGATATTTTCACACCGCCGTTTATCCCTAATTTATTTTGATCGTCCCGTGATGTATTTTCAAAAACGCCACCTAACAGGTTCAGGGCAGGCTCATTTTTCACTAATCGTGTATCACCTTCTTTATTTCGTAAAATGACAGCAACTTCTTTTTCTTTTCCTTCACGATTTAATGTCACATTCAGGCGATCACCGGGACGAAATCTGCCAATTTGTTCCTGCAGTTGTGGCATCGAATTCACGTTGATGGTTCCTATCTTCGTAATTATATCGCCTTCTTTTATTCCCGCTGATTCTGCAGCACCACCCGGAGTTAATCCGGTTACAAATACTCCATCAGATGATTTCAATCCTTTTTCCTGAATCAACTTGTTGTCTATATCCCGAATGCTGACACCAATAAATCCTCGTTGAACATTTCCAAACTCAACTAAATCGTCAACTACTTTTCTGACCAGATTAACAGGTATTGCAAATGAGTAACCGGTATATGAACCGGTATTTGATGCTATAGCTGAATTAATTCCTATCAATTCACCCTTGGTATTGACTAATGCGCCACCACTGTTTCCGGGATTTACGGCAGCGTCTGTTTGAATAAAGGATTCAATTTTATATTGGTCAGGCAAGATGCCGATATTTCTTGCTTTTGCACTTACAATTCCTGCGGTTACCGTACTGGTTAGGTTAAATGGATTCCCTACTGCCAACACCCATTGGCCAACCTTTACATTGTCGGAATTTCCATAACTTAAAAAGGGTAAATTCTTTTCACTGATTTTTAATAAAGCTAAATCGGTTGAAGGATCAGTTCCAATCACCTTTGCTGAATAGGAGTGATTGTTATTTAATGTAATTTCAATTTTGTCAGCATTTTCAACAACGTGATTATTTGTAACAATATAACCGTCATCAGAAATGATCACCCCGGATCCGCTTGCTTCCTGAGGTTGATTTAGACGTTGCCGACCCCAGAAGTCAAAAGGATCTGAGCCAAATGGATTGTTTTGTCGGTTTGTGTATGTTTTCACATGAACAACACCATGAATTGTACTTTCAGCCGCTCCGACAAAGTCCGGAGCATTCGAAACAGGTGAATTTTCCAAACTTGCAAATTGTACTTTTTGTCTGTCTGAAATATTTTTTACTGAATAGTTTTGTGATTGGGTGGTTGAAAATAGGTAGGCTCCAAATATGCCTCCAATTCCTGCAATCACCAGAATACCAAGTGTTTTTTTAATATTGCGTAACATAGGCTTTGTGAATTTTAAGGTTGTTTTGTTTTAAAATTTACTTCAAAATTGCCTTTCTGCGAATGAAGTAAGAATGAATGAGCGGGTTAAGAAGCGTTAAATTATGTTTATAAATTCTTAACGTATTTTACCATTGCACACTGTTATTCTATTTCTTCGTGTTTCTGACAAGAGTGTATTCAAAGTTATTTCATACTGTTGAAGAACGATTTCTATACAGACATATTTTAAACTAATTATGCGATCTCCTTTGTCATCCCCTAATGAAGTGATACTTTTGTAATCAAATGATGGGACGGTTACGTAACTCCGATATAATTAGTGATATCCAAAACGGAAATGAAGAAATTTTGTTTTCATTGAGTCGGCTTTATTTTCAATCGGCCAGACGTTGGTTACGGCAAAGAGGAGTAGCAGACAGCGATACACCTTCTGTTTTCAGTACTGTACTATTAACTGTTTTTCGGGAAATAAAATCACATCCCGGTTCGTCAAATATTGATTTTGAATCGTTTTTTTTTAATGCATTAAAAAATTTTTCAGGGGAATTAAAAGCAGTTAGAAAATTAAAATTAACTGATGAAGAGTCTCCTGAGGATTTTAAAATAGTAACCTCTTGTTTTTCTATTTTAGATCAGGATGCTCAAAGACTTCTGATTGCCCGTTATTCAGACAATTTATCGTTTGAACAAATTGCAGTTCGTTTCGAATACAGTAATCCTGTCATTGCACAGTTCGAAGTGAATAAAGCGTATACACAGCTTTCCCATATTGTCCAAATACGTTTGAATCCATCTGCTGCCTGATCATGAACGCGAAAGAAGAAATGAGATTGTTGATTGACCGGTACCTCGCTAATTCATTAAGCGGAATGGAACTGCAGAAATTTATAGAGAGACTATCTGAAGATGAATCGTTCAGAAAAGAAGTATTGTTTCAGAATTTAATCGTAGATGCAATTCGACAGTCGCATGATACTCAACTTCAATCGGCCATCCTGGCAGAAATAAAATATAAAAAAGCAAAAGTTCCATTCGGACTTCGATTGATTATTCTTTTCCTTGCCATTACGATTAGTGGAATTATGTTGTGGGATTTTATTGGAAGCGGACCTGTCAACAAATCAAAAAAGCCGTTATTTAGTTTTACTATTTTTAAACGAAAACCGGTTGAGCAAAGTAAGGTTGAAGTTGCTCCGGTAAAATCGAAAATACCGGTTATCATAAAAACAGAATCAAAGATAGATTCTGTTCATGAAGATGAAACCGATAACGTTTCCGAGGAGCATAGTCAATCTCCGGATACTGTTTCAGCCTCTGATACGGATCAGGAATTGGTGATACGTAAAGACCAGTTTTTGCTTAGTTACAACATGAAGGCAATGCCTCTTGAACCTCATGCTAAAGAAGATAGATCCATCGCTCTATCTACAGCTGAAAAATTAAATCCTGCAGCAGGATTACCTGATGAAAGTGCAAGTCCGGACATGTATAAGGTAGAGTTTTGGATTTCACCTGTCAATTACCGAGGTTATAAATTAAATAATGATAAGCTTGTTTTATTTGGCGTGGAAGAGCCTGACGCTGTTCGGTTGTTTGTTGTGAACAAGAATTTATTTATGAAATACGGGAAAGATTTTTATAAACTTCATCCAACTCATGATTTTATTTCATTCACGATAGTAAGAGATGTTAATTTGTCGAACGAATCCAAATGAAAATACCTTTTGTAAAATACCACGGTACGGGAAACGATTTCATTCTGATAGATGAAACTAAAAATGATTTTCATCTGACGGAACAGCAAGTAAAAAGAATGTGCGATCGTCATTTTGGAATAGGAGCCGATGGATTGATTCGTATTCGAAATTCATCGATTGCTGATTTTGAAATGATCTACTACAATTCTGATGGCAGATTGGGTTCAATGTGTGGCAATGGTGGACGTTGTGCTGTCCTTTTTGCAAATGAATTAAAACTGATCGGCAATGAAACTACTTTTATAGCGGCCGATGGATCACACAAGGCAAGCATTTCAAATCTTTCAGATCGGGAAGTGAAATTGAAGATGAACGATGTTGATAAAATTGAGAAGCATGGGAATGATTATTTTGTCAACACAGGATCACCTCATTTCATCCGGCTTGTTTCCGATTTGGCTAAAACAGAGGTTGATCGTCTTGGCCGTGAAATCCGCAATTCTCCATCCTTTATACAACATGGAACGAATGTAAATTTTGTCACTTTAATTGGTTCTGTCTTGCATATTCGCACTTACGAAAGAGGCGTGGAGGCAGAGACACTTTCATGTGGAACAGGTGTAGTCGGATCAGTATTAGCCTTGGTTCATGCCGGATTATTGTCAGCTGTTTCTCCGGCTCAGGTACAAACTCAGGGTGGAGGGTTGAAAGTGTATTTCAGACAAGAGGCAACCGGATTTAAAGACATCTATTTGGAAGGACCTGCAGTGGCTGTTTATCAAGGTGTCTATTGATTTTCTCTCTGATGCCATCAACAATTCATTGTGCATATTCTGCATATAGGCTATAGGTGCGGTATATCGATACTATTCTTAACTTTCGGAAAAATTAGTATATGCAACTTGTTGGAGAATTAATACAGTTACGAGCACTTGAGCCGGCAGATTTAACACGACTTTACAAATGGGAAAACGACAGTTCAATTTGGAGCGTCAGTGGAACCTTAGTCCCATTTTCCAGATTTGTATTGGAAGAATTTGTCAATCAAGCCCATCAGGACATTTATACAAACAAGCAACTTCGTCTGATGATAGACCTTCGGTACTTTGACGATGAAGAAGATGCTGATGGAGGAGAAATTCGTTCTATTGGATGTGTTGACTTATTCGAGTTTGATCCCAAGAATAAAAGAGCAGGAGTTGGAATTCTGATTTCGGACCAGGCTGTAAGAGGAAAAGGATTTGCAACTGAAGCATTACACTTGTTAATCGATTATGGATTTAACATACTGGATCTCCATCAGATTTATTCTAATGTACGAGTAGACAATGAAAGCAGTGTTGCCTTATTCAAAAAGTTGGGATTTGAAGTAACTGGATTAAAGCAAGACTGGGTGTATAATCAAGGCAGATTCTATGATGAATATACAATGCAACTGATCAGAAAGTAAATTTTGATTGATAGCATTTACTAGTTAATTACCATTTGTTTTTTGTTGTTGTATATCCTTTTTTATTTCGGCCTTTTACGAATATTAATGATACGATTTTACATACTGCTTCTTTCTGTTATTTCTTTTTGTGGATGTTCTTCCAATCAGAATAATGAGCAGTTTTCAAAAGGCAATACTTTTGCTTCATTGGAGGATACAGTCCGGTATGTTGGTATCAACACCTGCAAGCAATGTCATGCCGATAAATATGAAACCTTTGTTCATACCGGAATGGGGATGTCATTTGATCTGGCAACCAGGAAGAAATCTGCTGCGATTTATGGAAGTAACCGGGTTATAGATGACAAGAATAAAAATTTCAGGTATTATCCTTTTTGGTCAGACGACTCACTTTATTTGAAGGAATTCCGGTTGTCTGAAAGAGACACAACCTATAGTCGGACAGAAAAAATATCATACATCGTTGGTTCTGGTCAACACACTAATTCACACATGATGAATTGGAATGGATATCTGTTTCAGGCTCCTGCAACGTTTTATACTCAAAATGGAAAATGGGATCTTCCTCCGGGTTTTGAAAATGGATTTAACAGTCGTTTCGACAGGAAGATTGAATTAGAATGTATGACGTGTCATAATGCCTTTCCTGAAATGGTAGAAGGATCAATTAATAAGTTTAACATGATTCCATCAGGCATAGATTGCGAACGGTGTCATGGTCCGGGCGACAGACATGTAAGAGAAAAATTAGCCGGGGATATAATCGATGTAAAAAAGGCAATCGATTATTCCATTGTGAATCCGGCAAAATTGTCGATTGACCTCCAACTTGATGTCTGTCAACGTTGCCATGTACAAGGCAATGCTGTATTAAAAAAGGGCAAAACATTTTTTGATTTTAAACCCGGAATGCACCTGGCAGAAGTTATGAATGTATTCATGCCGGTTTATAAAGGTGATGACGATTCGCACATCATGGCTTCTCATGCTGAACGATTAAAGCAAAGTTCCTGTTTTATCGTTTCATTACAAAAGTCGGATGCATACAATAAAGACCATCCTTCGCTTGAGCCATATAAAAATGCATTGACCTGCATTACTTGTCACAATCCGCATGTGAGTGTTCGTGAGACAGATCCGGATGTATTTAATAAAGCATGTCGCTCATGTCATCAGGAATCTTCTGTGGCAGCACATCAATTATCATCCTTAACATGTTCAGCATCGAAAAAGGAAAGGCTAACGGTAAATGACAATTGTACTTCCTGCCATATGCCTAAAAACGGAACCATAGACATTCCACATGTAAGGGTTACTGATCACTGGATACGGAGGCCGGTTTCTGTAAATCAGGTAAAAAAAATTCGCGAGTTTGTTGGTCTGGCATGTATTAATAATCCGACCGTTGAGAAAGCAATTCTTGGTGAAGCCTATCTTTCTTATTTTGAAAAATTTATTTCTAATCCTGCTTTTCTGGACTCAGCGAAAAGGTATTTACCGGATCATTCGGCAGGTGAAATCAGCTCCAATTTTCGAACTTTGATTCGGTGGGCATATTTGAAAAAGGACTACCGGCAATTGTTATCCTATCTTCTGGAAGTGCCTTCAATTACTGATTCCTTAAGAAAGGTGAGCTACTCAAATGAAGATGCATGGACAGCTTATCGTATTGGAGAAGCATACGAAGCAAGTCAACAATTAATATCAGCGATCAACTACTATTCTATAGCTGTTAAGCTGGCTCCTTTTGCATTAGACTTCAGAGTAAAATTAGCCAGTGCCCAGGACGATAATCACCAATATGCAGATGCTAAAAAGAACTATGAGTTTATTATTAAAGAGAATCCAAAAATGGCTTCTGTTTATGTTAACTATGGATTTATGATTTTAAAGACTGAACGGAATCCCGGTAAAGCATCTGCTATGTATGACAAAGCGCTCGAATTGAATCCGGATTACCCACAGGCATTGATTAATAAGGCCGGTATATCTATTTATAATCAACAAATGAAGGAGGCCAAGGCCTTTCTTCTAAAGGCCTTGGCTATAGATCCGAAAAATGAGCAAGCGCTAACATTGTTAAAACGATTGAATCAATAGATTCTGTTTTGGAAGTGAAGTAAGATAATTTCATTCATTTCGCCTTTTGACCATAATCTTTACGATAATCTTTTCTTTACATTTGCTTAACGAGGTTTTCGTTTTGGTGGAATAATTTCACGAAAACATATTATGACAGAAAATAGATTAAAAATACTTCTTGTAGATGATGAACCGGACATTCTGGAATTCATGGAGTACAATTTAAAGAAGGAAAATTACGAAGTCTTTAAGTCAACAAATGGCCGTGAAGCTATTTCGATGGCCAAGGAAAAATTACCTGACCTGATTATTTTAGATATAATGATGCCTGAAATGGATGGCATTGAAACGTGTCGTGTACTTCGGGAATTACCTGAATTTAAAAACACCATGATAGCATTTCTGACTGCCCGGAATGAAGATTATTCACAAGTTGCAGGATTTGATGTTGGAGCTGATGATTACATAACAAAGCCTATCAAACCGCGTGTTTTGATCAGCAGAATAAATGCACTGTTTCGTCGGTATCAATCCAATGGTTCTTCGTCAGAAGACAACCATCAGGTGATGACACTTGGAGATTTACAAATTGATCGGGAACAGTACTTAGTTTTTATGAAAGGTGAAAAAGTTGAATTACCTAAAAAAGAATTTGAATTACTTGCTCTTCTTGCTACTAAGCCGGGAAAGGTTTTTACCAGAGATGAAATTCTTGAAAGGGTTTGGGGAAGCGATGTAGTAGTCGGAGACCGAACCATAGATGTCCACATCAGAAAATTGAGGGAAAAATTAGGCGAAGAGCTAATTAAAACGGTTAAAGGAGTGGGTTATAAATTTGATTTATAATTTCGATTACCTTTATTCCAACCATTACCTTAAATTTCCATTCATTTTTAATTTTAATTGGAGTTGACTGATAAAACCCTTCCATTATCCGGAACTAAAAATCCGACACCAAGGCGTCTTGCTCTATATGCTGCTTTATTTTCTTCTGTAATCGTTTTAATCGCAGAGTATGTCACCACGTTCGATTATTTTATTCCACGCTCAAGATTAGCAAGTCTTATTATATTTCTGATTACATTTTTCAGCACGTATTTTATTTTCAATTCGTTACTCAAGGTTTTTATTTATCGAAAAATTAAATTGATATATAAAACGATTTCCAGTTCCAAAACCTCTAAAGAAAAAGCGTTAGGAAAAATAGATTTGGATGAAGATATTTTGGGAAATGTAAATAAGGAGGTAATCGAATGGAAGGACAAACGAACTGCTGAAATCGATGAGTTAATACGTATGGAAAATTTCAGGAAAGAATTTCTTGGAAATGTATCGCACGAATTAAAAACACCTCTATTCAATATTCAAGGTTATATTCATACGCTGATCGAAGGAGCTATAAATGATCCTGAGGTCAGTCAGAATTATCTTCAACGGGCAGCACAATCTACTGAACGATTGTGTTTGATTGTGGATGATCTTGAATCAATTTCTAAACTTGAAGGAGGAGAGTTAAAAGTAGAGCAACGTACGTTTGATATACACGATCTTTTTAAAGATGTATTTGAATCAATGGAACTGCTTGCCGGGGAAATGAAAATCAAATTGGTATTCAAGGAAGGTAGCGATCAATCTTTTTATGTGTATGCAGATAAAGAGAAAATTAGACAAGTAGTTAGTAATCTTTTAGTGAACTCAATTAAATATGGAACTGTCAGTGGTTCAACAAGCATTGGATTCTATGACATGGATGAAAATATTCTGATAGAAATAACAGATACAGGAATAGGTATAGATGTACTTGACGTACCCAGAATCTTTGAACGATTTTACAGAGTGGACAGAAGCAGGTCACGTGAGCAAGGTGGAACCGGACTTGGGCTGGCTATTGTAAAACATATTCTGGAAGCACACAAACAAACGATAAATGTTAGAAGTACATCAGGTATTGGAACAACCTTTACTTTTACGCTAAAAAAATCTCCTTGATTTACTTAGTTTGTATATGAAAATTTAACTATTCAGTTTTTTTGACATTCGGTAATGCTGAATAGAATTGAAAAGCAAATAAGAATCTTGAATTACAACATAGCCATTTTTAATATAAAAAGGAACTGCTTCTTTTCTTGCATCCAGAACTATCTCTGAGAGATTTCTTCGCCTTGCTTCTTCTTCAATTGTCTGAATCATCAGTGATCCTAATCCGGCATTTTGTTTAGTGGTTTGAACAGCCATTGATCTGATCTGGCCTTCTGTCGGTGAATTTATTTGTAGTCGTCCGGTCGCAATTGGTATGGAATGTTCATCCATTATTAACCAATGAAGCGATTCATTTTCAGTTTCATCTTTGGTTGTATTTTCCGGTTGATTCCATGGCTTGCGAAGAACTTCGTAGCGCAATTGATAATAAGCAGACCATTCTTTCTCTGTAGAAGGACGAACGATTTTAATGTTGAGGGAATTTTTCATTTTCTAATGATATATTTTCATCTCCCGGCTGATAAGGAAGGTAGGTACATATTAATTGAAACATTTCGTCAGTCGTACGCATACTACCTTCACGTTCGGATATTTGTCTGGGTGGATGAAATGGATTCAACGGATTGTTTTCTGTATTGTCAAACACTCCTTCAGTAATGATAAAAGAGCCTGCAGGAATGACTTTCATTTTCGGAAAGGTGTAAAAATATTGCCACCTGAAATCCCATTTTGGAATATTGATGATTCGAATCGTGTCTTGACTAGCAGTAACAGCATACGCTTTGAAAGATGCACCCAGCAAATGCATATGAGGATTTATAGTCAGGATTGAAATGGCTTGTGGCAAACGATATCTTGCAGTAAATGTTTTTATCTGATTAGCAGGAATGATTAAAGGAGGCGACACCGGAGCAATTCCACTAGTGCCAACTATCAATTCAAAGGTTGGTCGCACTGGTTGAGTCGGAGAGAAGAAAATATTAAATGTGGTTTGATCGGTAGTGTCAACCGGCGATGGACCATAGTGAATGTTGTCAAGCAACAACACACCTTTTTTTTTGACACGATAGCCGCCAATTCCTTTTGGATAAATGGCTGTTCCTACACCGGGTAAATAATTCGTTACAGAGGGCGATAATAATGGATAGGTGCCATCATCATTTGCAAGATTTAATTTTTCATATGCTTGCCGTTTAGACATGATTTCACTGTTTACATATTCTGCACCGGAATGCGTGTTTGATTTATCATTCCATTCGTATTGTACGAGATGACCATTGATATGATGTACGAGTTTTTTATTGTCAGGAATGATTTCTATTGCTCTGATAAAAGTATCCGCAGGAAGTTCATGCGGTATTTTCATCATGATGAAGTTGTCCAGATTATTTCCTTTTATCACAAATGGTTTTGAAGAACGAATAACAAGATCCGGTTTTCCAAAATAACTACCTTCTCTGAATTCAGGAAAAGGTGGAAGGTTTTCAGTCGTACCTTCCGGTGCTCCTTGACTGATCCATGTGTTAATAATTTGGATTTGTTCCTTTGTCATTACCTTTTCGTCTCTGAATCTGGAGAAGTTTGTATCAGCAGGCCAAGGTGGCATGAGTCGTTCATTGATGGCCAGTTGTGAAGTCAGCAAGTGGCTTTTAATGTCAGCGTAAGTAATAAGATTGAACGGTGCTCCTGAACCGGGACGGTGGCATGTGCTACATTTCGCATAAAGGATAGGAGCGACATCATTAAAATTGTATTCCTTTTCATTCGATGAAGCGGATTCATTTTGATTGCATGACACCTCAAACAAACTGCCTATGCAAATTAGAAAAAAATAAAAGGGTGATAAATATTTAATCATATTGAAGAATACATCCGATAGCATCGGTTTTATTAATCAAAATTTTCTTGTTTTGAACTAAAGTTTGTATGGCATTTTCAAGGTCACGACTACGTACGACTTGTCTTTTTTTTCCTAAGGCATACATCCAGTCATCTATCCTTCCGCTGTAAACTGTTTCACCGGGTTTATTTATTAAAAATGCTTCAGGGACAATGGTTGCACCTAGTTGTTTAGCTAGTTTCATTTCCGGATCCACGATTAAAGGGAATTTTATTTTGTAATTATTTTTAAAATCAATTAACTCCTGATCTTTTGAAAAAGATCCGGGGAAAATTCCAACGATGGAAATGCTGTCTTTAGCATATCGTGAT
>JAYSPU010000019.1:0-2231 GCA_043721935.1 Bacteroidota bacterium
AAACATCCTGATTTTGCCGGTATCCATTTTACAGGTTCAACCGGAGTGTTTCAGGACATCTGGAAAACCATTGGAAACAATATCAGTAAGTATAAATCATATCCTCGCATTGTTGGCGAAACAGGAGGAAAAGATTTTATTCTCGCTCATCCTTCTGCTGATGTAGCTGCACTTTCTGCAAATCTGATTCGTGGTTCATTTGAATATCAGGGACAAAAATGTTCTGCTGCGTCGAGAGCTTACATTCCAAAGAGTTTATGGCCGCAAGTCAAAGAACGATTGGTGAAGGATATTCAATCGTTTAAAATCGGACCGACAGAAGATTTAAGCAACTTTATAAATGCTGTCATCGACGAAAAATCGTTCGACAAACTTGCAAAGTATATTGACAATGCAAAAGCGGATCCGACTGTTGACATTATCGCCGGTGGAACTTATGACAAGTCAAAAGGCTGGTTCATCCACCCTACTGTTATCGTTGCAAAAGATCCTTTCTATGTGACGATGTGTGAAGAATTATTCGGACCTGTATTATCAATTTTTGTTTACGAAGATGATAAGTTTGATGAAACACTTGATATAATCGATCGTACCGGAATTTATGCATTAACAGGAGCTATCTTTTCACAAGATCGTTATGCTGTGCAAAAAGCAACTATGCGATTGGTTCATTCTGCCGGTAACTTTTACATCAACGACAAATGTACAGGTGCTGTTGTAGGCCAACAACCTTTTGGTGGCAGCAGAGCTTCCGGAACGAATGATAAAGCCGGTTCGATGTACAATCTTCTTCGCTGGGTTTCTGCCCGTACAATTAAAGAAACATTTGTTCCTGCAACCGATTACCGTTATCCATTTCTTGAGGAAGAAGCAATAAACGGAAGCATCAAGGCAAAAGCCATTAAAATCTAATTCCAAACCGCTTATTCAGCCTTCTTTTGAAGTTATCTTGTCTGATTAATTAACAGTCAACTGTTACAATCAATAGAAAGATGTTGGCTGAACTTGCTTGCGGAAGCTTATTTTTAACTCATGAAGAAGCTGCGTTTAATCTTTCCGGAAAAGTATATTCCTTATGTCAAGAATAAATATTTCCTGACGGCATTTGGCTTTTTAATCTGGCTAAGCTTTTTTGATCGAAACGATTTCATCACGACGAGTTCGTATCGAAATAAATGCCACTCACTTCAAAAAGAAAAAAAATACTACGAGTCCGAAATCGAAAAGAACAAAGCAGCTCTACATGATCTCTTGACGAACAGAGTCAATCTTGAAAAATATGGTCGTGAAAATTATTACATGAAAAAAGATAACGAAGAAATTTTTGTTATCATCAAAGAGAAAACTGCTAAGGAGAAAAAAGAGAAGACTGATTTGTAATTAATATCTTCGGGATCTAACACGAAACTGATTGCTGTGGTTTAAACCCGCTTGGCGGGGTCTCGAAAACATTTTGGATCTTGTAAAACACAAATCAATTTTTACAAACGTTTTAATGCAAAACAACTAATCTTATTTTTTTAAGAGGAACAAGATTTTTGTCAAACAAAATCAATAAATAAATTCCTTCTTGAATATTCGTTAACTGAATTAAATCTTCTTTAGTTTTACTAAAAAGAAATCTACCAGAAATATCATAAAGACTAATGTTGCTAATTTCGTTATCAACATCAATTATGCTTAAATGATTGGCCGCAGGGTTAGGGAAAACCTCTAACTTGTTTTTATTATTTAAAAAATCGATCGAATTTACAAGAGCAGAAAAGTCGAGTTTTTCAAATGCAATATTCTGATAAATGTTCGCGCATCCTGAATCGATTGTAGTTGTTAAAAAAGCATTACCATTCACATCTCCAATTATTGAATTATTATTTCCTGTCCCAATTTCGCAATAATTCTCCGCTGTGAGGGATTTTAAATCCCTCACTTTCTACCTGCGGATTTTCAATCCGCAGTTGATAGATTATGATTTTCCAATTATCACAAGAAGGTTATAAGTACTAACTAACTTAGCAGATTAAAATTTAATCAATCAATCATATTGCATTTTAAAAAATCCCGGTTTACCGACTGTCATAACCTGAGGCGTAATACAATCCTCCGTTCATAAGAAACCTTACAACCTTTGAAGTGCGGATTGAAAATCCGCAGGTAGAAAAAAGACGGATTGCAAAGTCGTCATAGCGGGGGAAGTCAACTGTGCATCTATCGAGACACAAATGACACTATCA
>JAYSPU010000020.1:0-2591 GCA_043721935.1 Bacteroidota bacterium
TCCATTGGCATCTACAGCACCCGCTGTCAATACACTGTCTCCATCTCCCGGCGAACTGATGTAATGCCAGGCCGACTGACCTGAATTTCCGGCACTCACGACGACAACCATTCCTCTGCTGAAAGCAACATTTGCTGCAATAGAAGATGGTGTCGTATGTCCATCCATGTCAGCATAGGTATGACTTGAGGCTACATCGTCAAATTCTGTGTAGCCTAATGAACTTGAAATTAAATCTGCACCGGCACTGTCAGCATATTCTGCTGCTGAAGCCCAGTTATATTCTTCAATAATATTTTCTGAAAACACATCTTCAGACCGAAGTAAAATAAAAGATGCATCAGGGGCGGTTCCAACCATTTGTCCTGGAATGTCGGCGGCAATTGTACTCATGCATTCCATTCCGTGTGAATCGTCTTCGAATACAGTTGATTCGTCAGCAACAAAATCCCATGTGGCAACAATTCCATTTCGTTGAAGCAAGTTGGAAAAATATATAACCTGATCGGCTTGATAAAATCCGGCATCCAACATGGCAATCAACATTCCTGTACCGGTAAATCCCTGGTCGTGCAGGTATTCACCATTCATCAAATGTATCTGATTATAACCGGCTCCATAATCTATGGATGTAGTTTGATGAGTTGCAGGAATACGAAGGTTTGCTCTGGTTGATGTTTCAAATTTTGAGTGAGTAGATGGTCCGTGACGGTTGATTTTTTTTCCACCGGACACATACGGTAAATTTAATATTTGCGCCAGAACTGATGAATCACATTCTACAATGATTCCATTAAACCATTTGCTGTGTGCAAATATTCTTGCTCCTGTTGAACTTACTCCGTTTAAATAAGATGGATTCACCGGGAGATCCAGACTATCAAAAGGAATCTGCTGCCGACTTCGTCGATCAATAGCCCGTTGGGTAAGAAAAGTTGATGGTGTTGTAAGCGAATAAGGACTATTATTTTTATCCGAGAAGAAAATAAAATATTTATACGTCCCAGATTGAGCCAAGCCAGTCAAAGGCAGCAGGAATAAAAGCACCATCCATTTTTTCATCGTTGATAATCTTTAACTCTTAACGAATACTGAAAACCATTCAGAATTAAAAATCCGGTTGGCGTTAAAATCGTATTCAAGCTATCCAGTTGCTTATAAACCATTCCGGCGCTCGGCGCGTACTTTTCTATCTTGTAAATTCTGTTAATGTTGGAAATGAAATCGTTTTGAACTACAGTGATAGATGAATCGAAATGTATCGTGTTGATAGTAGTTGATTCAAATAAATCATCATACGTGTAATCTTCCGCTTCATAGCTGTTGTATGCATTTCCATTCCATGATTTTCTATCGTTAAATGGAAAAGACAATTTTACAAATCGCTGATTCTCTTCAACTCTTTCCGCTGCTGCCGGTTTTAACTTGGCTGTCCACCGACTCATGAAAGACCATGGCAAACTATCCTGCAATCTTCGATAACGTCCAATTGAAAATGCCTGTTCGCCCATTGCATCGGTAAATGCACTATCCACTTCTTCCCGAATAAAAAAGTGAAAGGTTACGATGCTTGTATCCATGAGGAAGCGATCGTCCAAATCAAGATGAATAACAGAATCCGCTTCGTATTCAATCCAGAAACCTTTTTTCAAAGGAAAATATGACTGATCAGAAGAGAGATTGCTGCTTATATAAACATCCTTTTTGCAGGAGAAAAAAACACCTGTAATGAAGAGTGCAAATAACCATTTACATTGATTGCTCATAGTACACTTCCCTTCTGTTCTTGCTTTTGATGAAAAATAGTTAACGTTTTATTCACGACTTTAAACCATAATGGCGGAATGAGTGCCAGGTAAAACGCAGATGCATATCCGCCAGGTAAAACCGGACTGTCCTCGTAACGATCAAGAACGTGATAAGGTTTTGATGCATAATAATGATGGTCCGAATGTCTGCTTAAATCAACGAGTGTAAAACGGCTGATCACCTTATCCGATTGCCAGCTATGGGTTTCACGTACTCTTTCTTTTTCTTCCCGAACCAATCCGTAATGCTCAATGTAGTTGGTATACTCCAATAGAAAATTAGCAATTAATGCTTGCAGCGCAAAAACTAACACTGCTATTGGTCCAAGCCAAAAATAAAACAGGAGTAAAACAAAAATCAATGCCCACAGACTCATAAATACATAATTTGACAAATTGAAAACGGACTTGTGTTCACTTATTAGACGATCTTTTTCCAGCTTCCATGCACCTGCAATCTGTCCGGTGACGCTTCTGATAAAAAACGAATATACATTTTCTCCGTAACGGGCTGTAGCCGGATCTTTATCGGTTCCCACCCACTTGTGATGAATCCGCAGATGCTCAACGAAAAAGTAAATATTACCGACAGTGAATAATAAAAACTTTCCCAGCGATTGCCAGATTGCCGATTTACGGTGAATCATTTCATGTGCAATAACAATTGACGAAGTTCCGGAATGAACTCCCGTTGAAAGCGCAGCGCCTAAGATTGCAAAACCGAAAATTTTATTTTCTTTCAAAGAATAAAACAAAGTGAACAAAGCCAGCACTTGTAACACT